>JBJEUC010000230.1:0-3435 GCA_051883635.1 Candidatus Fimadaptatus sp. | reverse complement strand
ATGGCGCTGGACGTATGCACGCACCCCGACGACCCCATGGACGTGCAGCGGGAGTCGGTCGAAAGCACGATCCGCTGGGGCGCGCGCTGCCGCGAGGAGTTCGACCGCCAGACCCGGCGCATGGAGAAGCGGCCGCTGCTCTTTGGCATAGTGCAGGGCGGCGCGGACGCGGATCTGCGCATGCGCTGCGGCCGCGAGCTGGAGGAGATAGGCTTTGACGGCTACGGCTTTGGCGGCTGGCCGCTGGACGGCGAGGGCAACATGCGCTACGACATACTTCAGGCGGCCGCCGACGCCATGCCGGACGGCAAGGTCAAGTACGCCATGGGCCTGGGCCGCCCGGAGGAGATAGTGCGCCTGGTGGACATGGGCTATTCGCTGTTCGACTGCGTGATACCCACGCGGGAGGCGCGGCATCAGCGCCTGTATGCGTTCGAGCCGGGCATGGATAGCCCTGAGGGAGTGCATGCCGACAGGTTCTACCGCTTCGTCTACATACTGGACGACAAGCACTGCCGCGACGAGCGCCCGGTGGACGAGAGCTGCGACTGCGAGCTGTGCCGCCGCTATCCGCGCGCGTACCTGCATCATCTGTTCAAGGTGGGCGACAGCCAGGCATACGAGCTGGCCACCACGCACAATCTGCGCTTTTACGCGCGGCTGATGGAGTTTTTGCGAAAATGAGCGCCAGGAAACCTGTGTCGGCGGAGGAGATAGCCGCCGCGATATCGAAAAGTCCCAAGTACCGCGCGATAGCGCCCGAGGCGACGCTGCGCATAGTGCGCGAGGAGTGCCAAAAGGGCGGCGCGGACGCCGAAAAGCGCGCCCGCAACCGCCTGCATCAGATAGCCGACGCGTTCATGAACCAGCAGGATCAGCGTGAGCTGTGGGCGCTGATGGAGCGGGGCGATCTGGAGGGGGCGCTCAAGCGCCATGCCTCCACGCGCGAGCGCATGGACGCGCGCGAGGGGTACCTTGCGCTGATAGCGCGCCTGTGCCCGCCCGGCGGGCGCATATGCGACGCGGCCTGCGGGCTTAATCCGCTGCTGCTGGGCGCACAGGGCTACGCGGTGGAGGGGCTGGACATACAGCTAACCTGCGTGGAGGCGATAAACGCCTGGGCGCGCCGCGAGGGCTGGCGCGTGACGGCGCGGGGGGCGGATCTGGTGGGCAGAGATGATTTGCCCGAATGCGACCTTACGCTTATGATGAAGCTGCTGCCGGTAATGGACGCGCAGCGCGCGGGCGAGGGCATGCGGCTGCTCAGGGCGGCGCGCTCGCCCCGGGTGCTGGTGAGCTTCCCCACGCGCACGCTGGGCGGGCGCGGCGTGGGCATGGAGCGCAACTACGGCGAGCGCTTCGAGGCCGGGCTGCCCGGCGAGTTTGAGATATGCGAGCGCGCGGTGCTGGGGAGCGAGCTGTTCTACGCGCTGAGGAGGTTAGGCTGATGCCCCGACTGTATGTAGTGGCCACGCCCATAGGCAATCTGGGCGACATGACAGAGCGCATGCGCGCGGCGCTTGACGACGCGGCACTGATAGCCGCCGAGGACACGCGCGTCACGCAAAAGCTCTTAAGCGTGCTGGGCATAAGCCGCCCGATGATATCCAACCATCAGCACAACGAGGAGGCCAAGGCCCCGCGCATAATCGAGCGCATGCTCTCCGAGGACATAAACGTGGCGCTCACCTGCGACGCGGGCACGCCCGGCATATCCGATCCGGGCATGGAGCTGGTTAACGCCGCCTGGGAGGCCGGGATAGAGGTCACGCCCGTGGCCGGCCCCAGCGCGGGCATAGTCGCGCTGTCCGCGGCGGGCTTCGACGCGCGCGAGTTCGCGTTCTACGGCTTTTTGCCGCGCGAGAACGGCGACCTGCGCCGGAAGCTGCGCGCCCTGGCGCGCGGGCCGCGCGTGGCGGTGGTGTACGAATCGCCGCACCGGATAGTGAACCTGGTGGAGCAGATGGCGGAGGAGCTGCCCGGCGCGCGCGTATGCGTGTGCTGCGACCTGACCAAGCGCTTTGAGAAGATAGAGCGCGGCGGCGTGGCCGAGGTGCTTGAGCGCCTGCGCGCCAATCCCAACGTCGAAAAGGGCGAATACTGCGTGGCGGTGGAGCTGCCCCCGGCTCAGGAGGAGCTGCCCGCGCAGGCCGCGCAGTCGCCGCGCCACCTGGTGCTGGACGCGCTCATGGAGGGGCTCAGCATGAAGGACGCGGTGCGGCAGGCCGTGCAGGCCGGCGCGGCGCGGCAGGAGGCCTATGCGGCCGGGCTGGAGATAAAGCGCTGGCTCGAGAGCCAGCTGGAGGACGAATAGGCGGTAAGGCGCGAGCCGGGGTCGTGCGCGCAGGCGGCGAATACCGGGCTGCCGTCCGGCGCAATGGTGAGCTCTGCGATGGCGAAGCGCCATGAGCTGTGAGCGGGGCGGGGCGCGGTTCAGCCGCCGCATTGCCATGTGCGTAATGGTGACGGCGGAGGAAATGAGCGGCGGGAGCTGAAAACCGGTATTCGCTCGCACGAGCTCGAACGTGGACGGCTCGAGTGCCGAGGCTCTTGGGCGGAAGTGAGCGCGCGAGGAAAAATAACATGCGCGCGCTTACACCGGCGCGGGCGCGGTGGTATAATCGTCCTTGCAAAATTGCACACGACAGTTCGAAATCCCATCCTGTCGTAAAACAAAACCAGGGGCCCGCAGATACTGCGCGCAGGCTCGCCTGCGCGCTTTTTTTGCGGAGCAGAAGGAGGAGTATCCCATGAAGCTTTGGAAGTC
The DNA here is from genome assembly GCA_051883635.1 of Candidatus Fimadaptatus sp. Lineage (GTDB taxonomy): Bacteria > Bacillota > Clostridia > Christensenellales > Aristaeellaceae > Fimadaptatus. Next base: position 668 of record JBJEUC010000230.1, on the reverse strand, counting down.
ACTCGACCAGCACGGCAGAATCATGTTCATCGTGCGCGCGGCGCTCATAGCGGCGCTCTACGCGGCGCTCACCCTGGCGCTGTACCCGATAAGCTATGGCCCGGTGCAGTTCCGCGTGTCCGAGGCGCTCACGCTCTTGCCGGTGTTCATGCCCGAGGCGATACCGGGCCTGTTCGTAGGCTGTCTGCTGGCCAACCTCATCGGCTCGGCCACCATATGGGACATAGTGTTCGGCTCGCTGGCCACGCTCATTGCGGCCGTGCTGACCTACGCGACGCGCCGCAACCGCTATATAGCCGCCGCCTGGCCGGTGATATGCAACGGCGTGATAGTGGGCCTGGTGCTGGCGCTGACGTGCGAGCTGCCCATGGCACTGACGATGGCGGAGGTCGCGCTGGGCGAGCTGGCCGTGGTGTACACCGTGGGTCTGATACTGCTGGCGGCGCTGGGCAGGGTGCCGGGCCGCTACCTGGGCCTGGAGGGCCGCTGAGCAGAGCGGCGGACACCCGGCCGGTCTGGCAGGGCGCGAATGGGCCGGGATATGGCTACGGATTCCGGTTAATTAATAGGCTCATATGGCTCGGGAGGGCAGATGCTCTCCCGGGCTTTTTATGTTAGTGTCTTTAGACAGTTGAGCGAAGCGAAACAGGTAACCACCCGCTATGCGG
>JBJEUC010000229.1:0-3452 GCA_051883635.1 Candidatus Fimadaptatus sp. | reverse complement strand
ACAGTATCGATAAGTTTTAACATTTCATCGGCTTCGAGCCGTATGATGGGCTTTTCGTGCAGCTTGGGCATGTCGACCAGCTCCGCGGTGTTGGCCTTTATGCGCTCCTGCTTGAACAGATAGCGGAACAGGCTGCGCAGCGCGGCCAGCTTGCGCATCTTGCCGGGCGCAGTGTTTTCACGCTCAAGGGTGAGCACGCCGTCGCCGTCGCTCTGCACGTTTTTCATATACAGGTCCAGGAAGGACAGGTACATGTCAAAGTGGCGCGTGGTGACGCGCTCGAGGTCCGCGCAGGTCCAGGTGTCGGCGGTGAGGTCGGCAAACTCCGGGATCTCGCTCTGCAGGAAGTAGAAAAAGAGCTTCAGGTCGTAGGCGTATGCCAGCCGCGTGAGCGGACTGGTCTGCGGCTCGATGGCACGGAAAAAGTCCGTGCAGAATTCGGGCAGTTCGAGCTGTGCGGCGCGCAGCCGCTGGGTAATGTCGCGGGAGCGCTGCTGCACGTAGTCGTTGCGCTTGTCATCCAATTTGTTTCACCTCATCATAAAAGCAGATGGAATGCGACGCGGCGTAATAACACGCAGATGCATGGCCGGGCCGCTGCAGGGTTCAAATGCGGTTATCAGGGGCGCACTGCGCGGAAAGCGGCTTCTGCGCCCCTATTTATTCGTTAAAGCTGTCTTTTGCGCATAGTTTTGGAGACCACTCTCCCGGCCTGAATACGTGGCAGTCGCCACCTCGAATGCGCATTGCGGATGGCGGCAGTTCCATGCGCAGCGTTTCGATTGTGTAAATGACCACTTAGACCGCCTGCCGCTGACGATTGCTTGCAGAACGCCATCAACGTTCTGCCGGCGAACCCATCATCCGGCGCGACTCCGACGCTGACTCGCACGCAGGCTGCGCCGACATGCGCGCCTGGCCGCAGCAGCTTGTCCGCAGGAAGCCGCGCATTTTGCGGATAAGTTATCTGCAAGCCCTTATCAGTCATCGCCGAATCGGCATACACAAACCAGACCCTCTGACGCTACGCACGCAGGCCGAACCGGCACGCCACGGACTAACTCAGTCGCTTGTCCGCAAACCGCCCTTCGGTTTCGCAGACAAGCGACCCGCTGTCAGCCGTCCTCGCCGAGATCGGCGTCCTCGGCAACGTATTGCTCGTCCTCGGGCTTGACGATCTGATCTATCAATACCGTGTTGTATTCGGCGTCGCTGTGAATGCAGCGGCCGCAGTTGTCGCACACCTTGCCGGGTTCCAGGTCGCACATGTCGCATTCGCCGCAATCTATGCATTCGCGGTCATACAACACGCATCGCTTCGCCTCGCTCATAAGCTGCTCCTTTGTCCGGCTCATGCGCCGGCTGATAGCCTTTATTATACCACTTGGACGCCCGCCGGGCAAGCCTCTTGCCGCATCAGGCGTCCTTTATTACATTAAGTTGTATCGCAGTATCCGGACTTCGCGCTAGTCGAGCTCCTGCGCCAGCCAGCCGCGCAGGTCGCCCGCTATCTCGGCGCTCACGCCCGCATCCGCAAGCGCGTCCAGCGCCTGAGCCAGCTCCTTGCCGAACGGCTTGCCCGTAAGCACGCCCTCGACGCGCTCGGACAGGTACTCGTCCATCGAATCGGTATGCAGCGCGCAGCGCTCCACGCGGCACGCCTTCAGGCCCAGCGCCAGCTCCACCTCGCCCCAGGCAAAGCGCGTTTCCAGCGTAACGTCAAACCTCGGCGTCTGGCCAAAGCGCCATTCCCACGAGGCCAGGTGCTCGCGCGCTTCGTCCAGCGCCTTTCCCGCAAAGTCGGCCGGAGTTATCACCTCGCACTCGCCGTATTCGCGCGCGAACGCCGCCTGAAGCAGGGGCCGCATCGCGTCGGGCGTGAGCCCCGGGGCCAGCTCACTCAGGTTGCACACCCGCGCGCGCACCGACTCCACGCCCTTGGCCGCCAGCTTCAGCTTGCTGGGGTTGAGATAGCGCGACAGCTTAGCCATGTCCACGGATATGAGCAGCGTGCCATGCTGAAGCGACCGCCCCCTGCCGTGCTGGAAGGCGTTGCCGGAGAACTTGCGCCCATCGGCCAGCGTTATGTCGTTGCGGCCCGAAGCCACCGCCTCTATGCCCAGCTCCGCCAGCGCGCCCTTTATCACGCCCAGCTGCCTTGCCAGGTCATAGCGCTCTTCACTGGCCGCAAACGTGAAGTTGAGATTGCCCAGGTCGTGGAACACCGCGCCTCCGCCGGAGTTGCGCCGCGCCAGATGGCCGCCCTCGCTCTCCAGCAGCTCGCATTTGCATTCGCGCCAGGCGTTCTGGTTGCGCCCTATCACCACAGTGTTCTGATTCTGCCACAGGTACAGCGCGGCGTCTCCCGGCTGCAGGGACTCGTACAGGCGCTGCTCCAGCGCCAGATTGAAGTACGGGTCAAACGAACGGGACTCCATGAACAGATTTCTCATATCGTCATCCTCATCCTGCAAGCGAGGCGCGGGACTCGCCCGCGCCTCGCACGCATCAATATGCTGCCCGGGCTGCGGCGTTACTTCGCCTCTACGGGCACGGGTACGTTCGGGCAGGTGAACTCATACGTGCCCGAGCCCAGCTCCTTGCGAGTATCGCCCAGGCGGAACTGGCAGGTGGTGTTTTCGGGCACGGTGAGCTTAACGCTGAGCTCATCCCCCGCGCGCTCAATGTTCACCGCGATCTCGCCGTAAAGGCTCTCATAGCGGCAGCTCAGGCGATCCCACTCGTTGGGCAGCTGCGGCGCGACGGTAAAGCGCTTGTAGCCCACAACGCGCTCGTCCGCGCTTATGCCGGCCAGCGTTTCGACCATCCAGTCCAGTATGCAGCCGTAGGCATAGTGGTTGAACGAGTTCATGGCCTCGCTCCAGAAGCTGCCGTCCGGCTTGATGCCGTCCCAGTGCTCCCAGATGGTGGTCGCGCCCTGCTTTACCGAGTACAGCCAGGACGGGAACTCCTCGCGCAGCAGCAGCTCTATGGCCACATCTATGCGCCCATGGCGGCTCAGCGCGTAGCACAGGTAGGGCGTGCCCAGGAAGCCGGTAGTGAGGTGGTTGTCGTTGGTGCGGATGAGCCTTACCAGCTCGTCTATCGTGCGCTGCACGGCGCTTTCCGGCACCAGGTCGAACATGAGCGCCAGCACGTGCGCGGTCTGCGTGGGCACGGCCAGGCGGCCGTTCTGCGTGAAGAACTCGCGCTTGAAGAACTCGACTATGTCGTTGTGCAGCCGCATGTAGTTGGCGCTCTCGGCGCTGTAACCCAGCACCTCGGCGGCCTTGCTCATTATGAGCGTGGAGTATGCGTAGTACGCCGTCGCCGTAAGCTCGTTGGGCGTAGCTCCGTAGTAGCTCCCCTCCTTGGCATCCAGCGCCAGCCAGTCGCCATAGTGGAAGCCGGTGTCCCAATACACGCCCTTTGTGGCCACGCTGCGCACGTGC
>JBJEUC010000228.1:0-3473 GCA_051883635.1 Candidatus Fimadaptatus sp. | reverse complement strand
CCGCGCGGCGGGTTGTTCACGCGCCGCACGCGTGGGCAAATGGGTGTAGCTCAATGGCGGGGCGGCACATGCGTCCACGAGTACAGGGAGACAATCTCCCCGCATCACGGCAGAGGGTCGAAGCGGCGCGAGTGCCCTTGCCCTCCGCTCGGCGCGGTTGCCCCCGCGCCTCCTCTCTGCGCTTGACACGCGCCCGGCCCTGTGCTATATTATACCTATACTTAATCGAAGGGAGGCCGGCGGCATGGCGGAGTACGGGCGCAACATACTCAGGGGCGCGGCGTGCAAGCAGATGGCCACGCTGCTGGACTGCGTGTGCGGCTTTTTTGGAGGCAAGTTGGCCGTTAAGGGGATAGCTATGCCCTTTTGGCCCGCCTGCCGGTCGCTGTAAGCGCAGCTGATACCGGTTTATGGTTTATTGAGGACGGGCAATAGCGGCCCGTCCTTTTTGCTGCGCAAAATTGGACGAACGCGCCCATGAGCTTTGCACCTTGGACGGGCCCGTGCCCGGGCTACCGGCGGATATGCGGCCGGTACGCGCTGTCGACAGCGGGGTTTGCCGGACGGCTCCGTGACCGGCCTGACGGCGGCGCAGCCGCACCTCATCGTTCGGGCCGCTCCGCGCGCAGGCACGCGGGCACGATCTATAACCACCTGACCAACACACTGCGGCCCCGCCTGCGGGGCCATATGGGGAGGAACGAATGCGAATAAAGGGATACGCGGCGACGGCCCTTATGGCCGCGCGCACGCACGACTACTTTGGCCTGGCCAACCTGCTGGGCAACTACCTGATAAAGCTCATACGGCTGGCGGCCATGATATACATATGGCGCTCGCTGTTTGCTCAGGGCGCGGACACGGGCGGCATGACGCTTGAGCAGGTGCTGACGTACACGTACATGGGCGCGGTGCTGGAGCCGCTGCTGGACGTGCGCACGCCGGCCTCCAGCTGGCTGCACGAGGGCGGCATAGTGTCCAACTTCATGCGGCCGCAGGGCCTGTTCACGCAGCTCACGCTGCACACTGTAGGCTCGTGGGCGCAGCCCATGCTGCTGTTTGCGCTGCCCGCGCTGATGATAGCGCCGCTGATAGGCATAAACGTGCTGCCCGCCACGCCGCTGGCGCTTGTGTCACTTGCGCTCACGGTGTCGGAGGGCTTTGCGGTGGACTACCTGTTCGCCTGCCTGCTGATACGCATGAAGAACATGAGCTGGACGATACACAGCCTGCGCGGGGCGCTCTCGGCGCTGCTCACCGGCGCGGTGATACCCTTTGCGCTGCTGCCCTGGGATCTGGGCAGGTATCTGGAGTACACGCCGTTTGGCACGCTGGCCGGCGCGGCGCTGGCCGTGTACGCGGGCGCCGGCGACACGGCGATGATAATCACGATGCAGATAGTATGGAACATAGTGCTGTGGCCCGCGGCCTGCCTGTGCTTCAACCGCAGCCGGGAAAGGATAATATCGTATGGAGGATAGGTTCACGTTCAGGCGGTATCTGCGCCTGCTGGGGCTGTACGCACGCATGGATCTGGACTGGCTCACGCAGGATACCAAATACTGCATCATCTGCGTGATATCGGACATAGTTTCGATGATATCGGCCGTATCGTCGGTCACGCTGCTGGCGGTGCGCTTTGGCGGCGTGGGCGGGCTCAGCGAGGGCGAGACGCTGTTCATGCTGGGCTTTGCCACGATAGGCAATGGGCTGTTCACGCTCAGGTTCTGCAACTTCAACGTGGCCAACATATCGCGGCGCATAGGACGCTCGCAGCTGGACCACATGATGATACAGCCGCTGCCGCTGCCCGCGCAGCTGGCCACCGAGGGCTTTGCGCCCTTTACCGGCACCGGCGCGCTCATATCGGGCATAATCGTAACAATATGGGGCATAGCGCGGCTTGAACAGCCGCTCGCATGGTGGGCCTGGCCCGCGATGGCGCTGCTGCTTTTGTGCTATGTCGGGATACTCATGGGCATGAGCTATCTGATATCGGCCACGGCGTTCTACCGGCCGGTATCGTGCGAGGAGATATCCTCGATAATGATGGGCGCGCTGGGCACGCTGTCGCTCTTCCCGCTGGGCGGGGTGAGCCCTGTGATACAGGGCATACTGCTGAGCGTGCTGCCGGCGGGGCTGATGGGCTGGTTCCCGGCCCTGCTGCTGCTGGGCAAGGCACCGCTGCTGCCGGGGCTGATGCTGCCGGTATTCATATGCGCAAGCGCGTGCACGCTGGCCGCGCTGGCTTTCAGAAAGGGGCTGAGGCATTATGTCAAGGTCGGATCGAACCGTTACCGCGGCATGGGACACCGCAGTTGAGCTTATAGACACCTCCAAGGAGTACACCCAGCGCCAGCGCGGCCAGGGCGGCGTATGGCAGCAGTTCCTGCACCCGGAGTACAGGCGCATACGCGCGCTGGACGGCGTCTCCTTCAGCATACGCCGGGGCGAGCTGGTCGCCTACGCCGGGCCCAACGGCGCGGGCAAGTCCACCACGTTCAAGCTGCTGTGCGGCATGCTGGCGCCCGACGGCGGCCAGGTGCGGGTGATGGGCATGGACCCGCTCAAAAAGCGCATACCCCTCATGCGGCGCACCGGGGTGCTGTTCGGCGGGCGCACCGAGCTATGGTGGGATCATCCGGTAATGACCAGCTTTGAATGGAAGAAGGCGGTATGGGACATAGACGACGCCACCTACCAAAGCATGCTCTCTCTGGCGGTGCGCGAGCTGGAGATAGAGCCGATACTGCACACCTTTACGCGCGAGCTGTCGCTGGGGCAGCGCATGCGCGCCGAGCTGGCGATGCTGCTTCTGCACGACCCGGAGCTGATACTGCTGGACGAGCCCACGCTGGGGCTGGACGTGCTGAGCAAGCAGCGCATGATAGAACTGCTGCGCCGCCTGAACGAGACGCGCGGCGCCACGATACTCGTCACCTCGCACGACATGGACGACCTGCAGCACATGGCCCGGCGGGTGATAATGATAAACAACGGCCGCATGGCGTTCGACGGCGAGTTTGCCTCGCTCGAGGCGCAGTCGGGCCTTTTGCGCCGCATCACCGTGACGGCCTCGAGCGCGCCCGAGCTGACCGGCGCGCGCCTGATACAGCGCGACGGCGACCGCTACACCTTCGAGGTGGACCTGACCCAGGTGGAGATGAAGCATCTGATGTACTCGCTGAGCTGCATGGACGGCGTGGAGGACGTGGAGAGCGGCCGCGCGCCGATAGAGGATGTCATTGCGCGGCTTTATGAGCAGTGGAATAGCAAGGGGTAATGGTTAAGGGGAGCATGGCGCGGGGCGGTATGCTCCCCTTTTTTGATGGATATGAGGGGGTGTTCTAAAGGTGCTTTGCGGCTGTGGGGCAAGGAGCTTTGCGTTCTTCCACTGCCTTGCGAGCTGTGTGGCGCATTCTTGCGCCTGTTTTGGCTGCGGCAGCAGCCGTGTGGCAGCCTCCGGCGGCCAA
>JBJEUC010000227.1:0-3485 GCA_051883635.1 Candidatus Fimadaptatus sp. | reverse complement strand
ATATGCGCGCGCCGGGCCTGCCCAGCGCCTTCTCAAACGCGCCCTCGAGCGTCATGCCCGCGCCCAGCATACCGCGCGCGCACAGTATGGGCAGCAGCGCGGCCGCCAGCGCCAGAGCGACCGGCAGCCAGCCTGCGCTCACCAGCAGAGGCCTTGTCAAAAACAGGTGGCAGAACAGCTGCGTGGCCGCCAGCACGATGTAGAGCGGCCGGTATTCCCTGCGCGCTATCTTCACGGGGCATCCCTCCCTTCGTTGCGCATCAGCGCCGGCCCCTGCGCCAGGTGCGCACGCGCCGGGCGGCCGTGCGCGAGTAGGCCGGATCGGCCACGAACAGCCGCCTGCGCTGCCTGAATATCGGCAGCCGCAGCAGTATGTCCGGATTGTGCGGCCTGTAAGGCGCGACCGGGGCCAGAAACGGCTCGCCCAGCGAGGTGAGCGAGCACAGATACGCCGCGCAGAAGAACGCCGCCAGCGACAGCCCGAACAGCCCGGCGACCGCGCCCGCGAATATGAACAGCAGCCGCAGTATGCGCAGTGCCAGCCCGAACTGGTAGTCCGGCACGGCGTAGTTGCCCAGGCCGGTCAGCGCGATGACTATCACCAGAACCGGGCTGATTATGTCGGCCGATACGGCGGCCTCGCCCAGTATCAGCGCGCCCACGATTCCCAGCGTGGAGCCCAGCGCCCCGGGCACGCGCGTGGCGCTCTCCTGTATCAGGTCGAAGCTCAGCACCAGTATCAGCATCTCGACCACGGTGGGGAAGGGCACCTTGGCGTGCGTCTCCATTATGGAGGTGAGCAGGCTCAGCGGTATCACCTCCGGGTGGAACAGCACCAGCGCCAGGTATGTGCCCGGCAGCAGCATGCTCAGCAGCATGCCTATCACGCGTATCAGCCGTATGAATGTGCCGTACTCCCAGCGCATGTTGGTGTCGTCGGAGGCGTGTATCAGGTGGAACAGCGTGACCGGCGCGACCAGCGCCGAGGGCGAGCCGTCGCACAGCAGCACCGCCTGCCCGTCCATCAGGCAGCTTGCCGCCCGGTCGGGCCGCTCGGTCAAAAGGTGCTGCGGCACCAGCGCCGAGGGCGAGTCCTCTATCAGCTGCTCTATCTGGCCTATGTCGGTTATGGCCGCTATCTCAAGCGACTGCACCCTCCGGCGCATTTCGTCCACCGTGGAGGCGCGCGCCACGCCGTCCATGTACATGAGCGCCACCCGCGTCCTGACCTCCGTGCCCACCTCGAGCATCTCGGTCACCAGGCGGGGCGAGCGCACTATGCGCCTGAGCAGCGTTATGTCGGTGCGCAGGTTCTCGGTAAAGCCCTCGTGCGAGCCGATTATCACGCTTTCGGTGACGGGCTGCGACACGGAGCGCTTGTCGAAGCCGGGCACGTCGCACACTATGGCCCCGGCGCAGCCCTCCGTCAGCAGCAGCGCGCGGCCGTTCAGCATAAGCGAGAGCGCCTCGTCAAAGTCCTCCACCAGCTTGCTGCCGCTTGCTGTCAGCACGCGCTCCATCAGGTACCCGGCGCGGTCGGCGGGCGCGATGTCCTGCGGCTCCGCGCCGAGGCAGGGGCGCAGCACGCTCAGGTTTATCATTTCCCTGTCCGACATGCCGTCCATGAATATCAGCGCGGCCGCCGCGCCCATGCAGCGGAACTCATGCGTTATCAGGTCGTCGTTGCGCGGCGCGCGCAGGGCGCTCTGTATGCGGCCGATGCTCTGGGCCACGGATGGTGAAAACTCGCACATATCGATTCCTCCGCCCGCACGGTGCATGTGTGCAGGTCGTATCGATTATGCCCCGCCGCGCCCCGGCGTATTCAGCCTGAGCACAGCGTATGTGTTGTGCCGAGCGCGCGTTTGTGGTATAATGTAACCAAAACATGCGCTGTGGAGGATGAATATGTTCACATTCAAATGGCTGGGGCAGGGCGGCTTTGAGCTGGCCCTGGGCGACAAGCGCGTCATAATCGACCCGTATCTGAGCGATTCGGTGATAAAGCTGGACGGCTTTGCGCGGCTGCTTCCGCTGCCGGTGAAGCCGGAGGAGCTTTCCTCCGACCTGCTGATAACGACCCACGACCACATGGACCATCTGGACCCCGACACGCTCTGCGCGACCGACTTTTCCCGCAACACCTACGCCGGCCCGGAGGACTGCCTGCGCCATATGCGTGAGCTGGGCATACCCGAATCGCGCCTCAAGCGCTTGGGCGCGGGCGACGTGCTGCATGTGGGCGAGGCGAGGCTCATGGGCGTGCCGGCCGTGCATACCGCGCCCGAGGCCATAGGCGTGGTGGTCGAATACCGGGGCGTGCGGCTCTACTTCACCGGCGACACGCTCTATGACGCCAGGCTCGCCGAGGTGGGCGCGCTGGGCATAGACGTGCTGTTCGTATGCATAAACGGCCGACTGGGCAACATGGAGCATGGCGAGGCCGCGCGCCTGGCGCGGGAGCTGCCCTGCCGCGTCGTAGTGCCCAACCATTACGGCATGTTTGCCGAAAACACGATAGACCCGGCCGTGTTCGAGGCTGACATGGCGGGCTCGGGCATATATGTGCACAAGCCCGAATTCAACGTGACCACGGAGCTGTACGAGCTGCTCAGGAGGGCGGAAAATGGCTGACACACCGGCAAAGACCACCAGCGTGCAGATCGTACTGCCGCAGCACTGCAATGGATACAGCCAGCCCCGCCTCTTCGGCGGACAGATAATGGCCTGGATAGACATAATCGGCGCCGTGGCCGCGCGCCAGTACACCCATACCAACGTGACGACTGTGTGCGTGGACAACCTCACGTTCATGGCGGCGGCGCACCTGAACGACGTCATCGTGCAGGAGGCCGTCGTGACGTGGACGGGCAGGACCTCGCTCGAGGTGCGCGTGGACTCGTTCGTGGAGAAGCTGGACGGCAGCCGCGTCCAGGTCAACCGCGCCTACCTCGTGTTCGTGGCGCTGGACGAAAACGAGCGCCCCACGGCCGTGCCCGGCTTCACTCCTCAAACGCCGGAGGCCCTCGAGGAATGGCAGGCCGCCGAGCGCAGGCGCGCTATCCGCCTGGGCAGATAGCCGCGTCAATACTCATGCACGGAGGAGGGCCGGATGAAGGCAAATATACTGCTTGTGGAAGACGACGACGCCCTGGCGCTGGGGCTGGGGTTCCTGTTCAGCCAGGAGGGCTTTGCGTGCACGCGCGCGGGCAGCTGCGCCCAGGCGCGCTCCGCCTTCACCGGCGCGCAGTTTGACGTCATCGTGCTGGACATCACCCTGCCCGACGGCAGCGGCTTCGAGCTATGTCAGGAGTTCCGCGCGCGCAGCGACGCGCCGATACTGTTCCTCACCGCGGTCGACGACGAGCTGAGCATGGTGCGCGCGCTGGACGGCGGCGGGGACGACTACGTGACCAAGCCCTTCGCGCTCAAGGTGCTGCTCAGCCGCATCAACGCGCTGCTGCGGCGCGGCGCGCGCCGGGAGA
>JBJEUC010000226.1:0-3493 GCA_051883635.1 Candidatus Fimadaptatus sp. | reverse complement strand
ATAACTGCGTGCGGGACGGCTTTCGGGAGGTCTGTCAACGCTGGATTCTACCGGATGAAGTCGCTTCCGCGTTGCGTCAAGCAAAAGCTCTGCCCCATTTATCATCATCCGACATGCACCTGAGCCAGCCGGATATTGCGCCCTGCGAGCTAAGTGGTGTGCTGGCCGCGCTGACATGGGCTAACGGCGAGTTGAAGCGCCGCCCTATTCATCATCATCCGACATGCGCCTGAGCAAGGCGGATATCGCGCCCTGCGAGTTGGATAGCGCGCTTGATGCGTCGAACCGGGATAACGATGCGCGGCGTACGGCCGTCGCGAGGTCTGCCAACGCCGTGTTCTTCCGGATGCAACTCTTCAACCTGCGCCAGGCGCAAAGCGTGCAGGACGGTTGCACCTTAATCATCATCATCGTCCGACATGCGCCTTAGCCAGCCGGATATCACGCCCTGCGAGCCGAACAGCGCGCTGGCCGCGCCGACCCAGATGACCAGCGTGCGGAACATGAGCACGCTGATGAGCAGCGCCGCGCCCCGGATGCCGCGCGGCGTGCCGCTCCTGCGCAGCCAGCGCTCCAGCGCGGCCACGCCCTGTATGCACATGGCGACGCTCACGGTCTCCCTGAGGGCATAGTCTACGCTGTACCACCACTCGGGCATGAAGGGCAGCGCGAGCGCGGCGAATGCGTAGGCTATGCAGGCAAACAGCGCCGCGTCGCCCGGCAGAAACCATTTCCTGAGGGGTACGAAGGGCGCCGCGTCGTCGGCGGCGGAGCGCACGGCGAGCATGCGCGGCCAGGCGGTCATTATCACGCCCACGCCCAGCGAGGACGCGATGAGGTTGCCGGACAGCGTGTAGCTCATCACGTAGCGCAGGTTGAACAGTATGTAGTCGATGCTGCGCGCGTACACGTCGGCGGTGGGCGACGCGTTCAGCTCGGCTATCAGGTCCGAGCTGAGGTAGCCGGACGCCGCGAACAGGCTCAGCAGGCGCGAACGGCTCTCCAGGCTCCGCTGCATGCCCCCGCCCATGAGGTCAAAGCTCACGAGCGAGTCCCACAGCCGGCGCACGTAGGCGACCTGCGCGTCGGCCAGGTCGCCCACGCAGGCCCGGAGCAGCAGCAGCGCGCCCAGCCCCAGCACGAGAAAGCCGAACACGTTTATGCGCAGGGCGCGCCCGAACTCCGTGCGGCGGCGATAGGCGGCGTACTGCAGCGCTGCCGGGAGCGCCAGGCCCATGAGCGCGGCTCCGGCGTAGGGAGCGCCCGCGCCCAGGAAGGCACCCGCCGCCGCGCAGACTGCGCCCGCCAGCGCCCACAGCCAGCCGGAATAGACCGCCGCCGCCGACAGGATGGCCGGGACAAAGGCTATTGCCGCCGGGGCGAATATCGACAGCGGCATTATGAAGTACGCCGCGGCATATGCCGCAGCCGCGGCAAGAGCGCCCGCAATATGGCGGGGCAAGCTGTTGTGTATCAATTTGAGTACCTCCGTGGCCGGAATGGAAATCATCGGTACCATTATACCATATTCCGGGGGCAGTGTAAACGCTCCGGGCAGGCGGGGCTGCGGGCGGGCACAGTGCGCCCCGACAAAAGCCGGATAATTGGTAAGATACTGGTTGCGCGCGCACGAAAGAGGGCGTATAATCAGGGTATAAAACCGCATGGAGGTATTACTGATGCCAAGGCATATCGACTTTACCTCATCAAACGGCAAAACGACCATCGAGGCGCTGCACTGGCCCTGCGGCGACGCGCCGCGCGGCGTGGTCCAGCTGTGCCACGGCATGTGCGAGCACATCGGCCGCTACGACGAGTTCGCGCGCTTCCTGAACAGCCGGGGATTTGCGGTGGTCGGGAACAACCACCTGGGCCACGGCGCGTCCCTGATAGAGGGGCGCTACGGCTACTTTGGCGACGACGGCGCGTACAACTGCCTGGTGGAGGACCTGGAGCTTATGCGGCGCAAGGCGGCGGCGCTGTACCCGGGTCTGCCCTACTTCCTCTTCGGGCACAGCATGGGCTCGTTCATTGCGCGGCTCTATATCGCGCGCTATGGCGACAGGCTGAGCGCGGCCGTCATCTGCGGCACGAGCGGCCCCAATCCCCTTTCCGGCGCGGGGCAGCTGCTGGCCAAGCTGGTCATCGCGCTGCGCGGCAGGACCTATGTGAGCCACTGGCTGGAGAAGCTCGCGGGCGCGGACAACCTCAAGCGCATACCCAACGCGCGCACCAGCTCGGACTGGCTCAGCCGGGACACGGCCAAGGTCGACGAGTTCATCGCGGACGAGCGCTGCGGCTTCACGTTCACCTGTTCGGCCTACCTGGAGCTGGCGCGGATGCTCGAGAACGTATCCGACGAGGCGTGGTATCGCGCCGTGCCGCGCGGGCTGCCGCTACTGCTCATCGCCGGGGACGACGACCCCGTGGGCAAATGGGGCGAGGGCGTGCGGTATGTGTACGACAGGCTGAAGGAAGCGGGCGTATCGGATGTCAGCCTTCAGCTGTACCCGGGCGCGCGGCATGAGCTGCTCAACGAGCTGAACCGGGAGGACGTGTTCGAGGACGTGGCGCTGTTTCTGGAAAAACATATGCAGGCGGTGAAGTGAATGAACGTGGTGCTGATTGGAATGCCGGGCGCGGGCAAGAGCACGCTGGGCGTGCTGCTGGCCAAGCTCATGGGCTATTCGTTTGTGGATACCGACATATTGATGCAGCAGAAGTACGGGGCGCTGCTGGGCCAGATACTCAAGCAGAACGGCAACGAGGCCTTCCTCAGGCTGGAGGAGGAGATGATGCTGAGCCTGGACATGAACGATACGGTGATTGCGACGGGCGGCAGCGCGATATACTCCGAGGCCGGCATGGCGCACCTTGGGCAGGGCAACGTGTGCGTATATCTGGACGTACCGTATGAGCTGATAAGGATGCGCCTGGGCAATCTCAGGCAGCGCGGCGTGGTGCTGCCCCAGGGCTTCACGCTGCGCAACCTGTACGACGAGCGCGAGCCGCTGTACCGGCGTTACGCGGACATATCGGTTGCGCTGGACAAGCCCGGTTCGCTGGACAGGGCCGCGCGGAAGGTGTACGATGACATATGCGCCCGCTGGCCCGAGGCCGCCAAGAACGGCGAGCCGCCGGAGATGGTGTGAGGGAGGCGGAATTGACCATCGGTCAAATTACTGGTTTGGACTAAAACACTGATATTGACCGATGGTCAAAATCATGCGCGTGAACAGGGATGCACCGATAATGGCGATTCGCGGCGGCAATGTCGACGCGGACTGTTGACGGGGCTGCTGATTAGGAGCAAAAGGTCAATATTGACCGATAGTCAAAACTGCATGGGCAAGAGGGATGCGCTGATAATGACGATGAGCTGCGTCACATGCAGCGAAGGTGTCGGCGCAGACTGTCGGTCATATTGCCGATTTGTACGAAAAGCCAATATTGACCGATGGTCAAAATTGCGCATGATGAAGTGACGGACTTA
>JBJEUC010000225.1:0-3503 GCA_051883635.1 Candidatus Fimadaptatus sp. | reverse complement strand
GGCATACCACATCGGCTTGTCCAGCCGCGCCCTGAGCTCACGGGCTATCGTCGATTTGCCCGCCGAGGACGGGCCGTTCAGCAGTATGGCGTTCATGCGTTGCTCCTTCGTGCAGGCGGGCGTTATGGCCCCTGCTCCTTGAGCAGGTAGACCGCGTAGTCCTGCTCCGGCGCGAAGCCGTGGCTCTGCGCCATGCGGGCAGACGCCGTATTCTGCGCGTCCCAGTGGACCCACAGGCCCCGCGCCGCGCAGTCCTCGAGCATCGCCGCCACGCAGTGATCCGCGAGGCCCTTGCGCCGGTGGCGCTCGTCGGTGGACACGTCCAACTCGACCTCGCTGCCCAGCGTGATGAAGCTCGACGCCGAGGCCACTATCCCGTCGCGGTACCACACCACCGCGCCCGAGCCGCAGCGCGCGAACTCAGCGTAGTCCGCATAGTTGCCGCCGTGGCCGAAGGGCCTTTGCGCAAACGCCGCCCTGTCGAACGGGCTCAGCCGGTACCCCTCCGGGAGCGGTCTGAGCGCCTTGGGCGACGCGGCGCACAGGGGCCGCATCATCCGGCGCGCCAGCACGGTGTCCAGCGACGGCTGCGCCCGCAAAAAGCGCTCCCAATCCCCGCTCATGCATACCAGGTACTGGCCGAAGAACAGCTCCGGATGGGCGGCGAAGAACGCCGCGTCCGGCGCGCCGCTCAGGTACGTGAAGAGCGCGCTGTCCACGCTGCCGCCCGGATAGTCCGCGTGGGTGCCGAAGGCGTGCGCCCGGCAGCCCTTGAGCAGCAGCGGCGTCTCGCGCAACACTCCGCTGCCCTCGCCGCGCCACGATTCTATATTCATACCTTACCTCACTCCGCTCAGGCGACCGGTGCTGCCCCCACGGGCTACGTGCGCCCCGGCCGCCTGCCGTTTCATCGAAGGGCCGGGCCCGCTCCCTGCGCGCGGCCCCGCCTGCCTGTTCGTCCTAAAAAGATGCGGCGGCCCTCCGGGAAGGGCGAGCCTTCCCCTGCGGGCTGCCGCCGGGCATCATGCGATGCCGAAATCCCTCAGCCGGGCCGGGCTGCCGCGCGCCTCAGTACGCGACCTTGCCCGTGCCGCCGCAGTAGCTGCAATCCAGCTTGCCGGTGCCGTTGCACTGGCTGCACGTCTCCTGCACCGTCCTGTACGTGCTGCCGCTGCCCGATCCGTCGGGGACGGCGACGCGCGTTTCGATATAGCCCAGGCCGTCGCACCGGCTGCAGCTCACCTTGCCCCAGCTGCAATGGGTGCAGGTCATCGTGCGCTCCGGGGTGCTCTGGGGCGCAGGTGTGGTCGCGCTGCCGGAGGTATCCGCATCCGCCGCATTCGCGGAGGCATCCGCGGTGGGCTCGGGAGGCAGCAGGCCGGGCAGCTTGCTTATGTCGTTGCTCATCTTGTCATACAGGCTCAGCCAGGTAAGGTTGGTAAGGTTCCTGAGCGCGCTGAAGTCGCCTATGTCGTTGCCCGCCAGGCTCAGGTTGGTGAGGTTGGTGAGGCCCTCCAGCGCGCTTATGTCGCTTATCCGGTTCGCCTGCAGGTTCAGCTGGGTCATGTTGGTCAGGCCCCTGAGCGCGCTTATGTCGCTTATCGAGTTGTTGGCGAGGTTCGGATAGGTCAGGCTGGTGAGGCCCGCAAGCGCGCTTATGTCGCTGATGGCGTTCCACCTGAGACCCAGCGTGGTAAGCCCGGTCAGGCCCTCGAGCGCGCTTATGTCGCTTATCTCATTGTTGGACAGGTCCAGCTCGGTGAGGGCGGTCAGGCCCTCGAGCGCGCTTATGTCGCTGATGGAGTTGTTGGACAGGTCCAGCACGGTCAGCCGGGTCAGGCCCTTGAGCGCGCTTATGTCGGTTATCTCATTGCCCCACAGGCTCAGCTCGGTGAGATTGGTCATGTATTGCAGGTCGTTCACGTCCGTGCAGCCCGCGCCGCAGCACGTAAGCGACGTGAGCGACAGCAGGTCCTGATAGGTCACGCTGCCCCTGGACTTGCCCAGCTGCTCGCAAACGGCGCTCTCTATCTGCGCGTCCACAAAGGTATGCGTGCGGTTCAGGTCGAGCGAAGGCGCTGCCTCCGCCGTGCTGCCCGCGCGCCTGCCGCCGCAGTCGGGGCAGACCACGCGCACCGTGCCCTCAAAGTCGTAGGCCCTGAGCTCAAGATAGCCCTTCCCGCCGCAGGTATCGCAGTAGCACGCGGGGCAGACCACGCGCACCGTGTCCTCCGAGTCGAAGGACTGCATCTCCAGATAGCCCCTGCCGCCGCAGGTATCGCAGACGCTGCCGTCCGCCCTTGCGCCCGTGCACAGCATCAACAGGGTCATCAGCACTGCCAAAAACCGTTGCTTCATAAGTATTGCCTCCTTGGTATCCGCCTGCGACGCGACCGGCGCGCACCGACCTGCTCCGGGAACAGCGGCCCAGCGCCGCTGCCGGGCCCATCCCATGAGCCGACGCTCATTCTCTTTCATTTAGTATAGCACAGGTCGCGCGGAATTGCCACTATATAATTATTTAAGCATGTGCAAAAGCGTTTCATGCGCATTTGCGCGATTGCATCCGCGGCAAAAATATTGTATAATGACAATACCCCCGCGCGGACATGCGCAAATTCTGTACCCGAGGGAGTGAAACCGCATGAACAAACACGGCAGCCACATTCGCGTGCTGCTGATGCTGGCGCTCTGCGCGCTGCTGGCGGCAATGACGCCGACCGCCCTGGGCAGCGCCGAGTCACCTGGCTCCGGCCCGTACACCTATGCCGACGACGAGATGACGGCGAGCTTTGTGGGCGGCGAGCTGATGACCACCGTGGACGGCGAGCCGGCGCTGGTGCTCTACTACGACTTCACCAACGACAAGCCCAAGGCGGAGTCGTTCATATACTCCTTTGCCGTGACCGTATATCAGGACGGCATCGAGTGCGACCCGGCCTACTCATGGGACTTTGACGAAGCGCCCGCCGACGCCTACTCCGCGCTGATAAGCGTAAAGGACGGCGCGACCATACGCGTAGCCAAGTACTTCCGCATACGCAGCACCTCCGAGCCGCTGGACATGGAGCTCAGCCGCATGTTCGCGTTCGGCGCGACCCCCATGTCACTGACGCTCGAGCTGCCCGGCGTAGAGGTGCTGTCCAGCTCCATGGCCGATTCCGACACGCAGGAGATAGCCATCAAGTTCACCTCGGAGGAGGCGCAGGCCATAGTCGCCGCCGCGCTGCTGGAGGGCAAGACGCCCGCCGAATGGCTGCACGACGCGGCGCTGGCGATAATAGAACCGGACGCTGAATGAACGCATTGAGCGCAGGAGGGCGGTGTTCCTCCTGCGCTCTTACATATTGATATGTCTGCCGCGCGGTGCCCTGAGGGGTGGCGCGCGGTTTTTGTGCGGCGGGATGCGCGAGTGCGGAATGCGGAGCGCTCGGGCGCGGGGCTTCAGCGGGCGCTGCTCCCGTTCCTCATCGCCGCGACCTGCAGCGCCGCAAGGTATGCTG
>JBJEUC010000224.1:0-3508 GCA_051883635.1 Candidatus Fimadaptatus sp. | reverse complement strand
CCTCCCGCGCTTTTGTGTTTTGACAGACTCCCCGCCGCCGTCCTCCCCCTGTTCCCGCCGAAATGCTGCGCGTTATCGGGCGCGGGAAGCACTTGCTTTTCCGGGAGCTGTCATCCTGCTGAAGAACGTAACTCATCGGCGGAAAACATGCCGACGATGCATATTGAAGCGCGAGAGGGCTGAATCCCTCCCGCGCTGTCCCTGTGTTTTCGGGTTCGATAGCACTTGCGCCAATGTGAGTGGCGCGTAGCGGCTTGCACGCGCGGAAGCACTTTGCCCGCGCAGACCCGGATACCCGCCGGTTTTCGCCCAAGCCCTCCGCGTCCGGCATCCCGCCGCACACCCCCGCTCCGCGCCGGGCCATTTCCCGGGACTATATCATCTCGACCAGCCGTTTGCACAGCGTCACCAGGTCGTAGCGTATGCCCTTGCGGCTGCGCCAGCCCCGGTTGCTCCACTCGTCCTGCGATACGTCATCGCCGCCGTATATCAGCGCGCCGTAGGCAAAGCCCCGGAAGCGCGCCACGGCAATGCAGCCCGCCTGCTCCATCTCGACTATCCTGGCGCCCTCGTCGCGCCTGCGCGCTATCCGGTCGGCGGTCTCGCGGAAGATGGCGTCCGTGGTCCAGGTCAGGCCGCGCAGGTAGGAAACGCCCTGCGCGTCCAGGAAGCCCGCTATCCGGTCAGTCACCTCCGGCTCGGTGTATATGCAGCGCGAGGGCGCGAAGTAGTGGTACGAGAAGCCCTCGTCCCTGATGGCCCCGTCCACCACGAGTATCTGCCCCACCTCGATGTTCCGGTCCAGCACGCCGCCCCCGCCGCAGAACATGGCGCGGGTCACGCCCATGGCGTTGAACAGGTCCAGGTTGCCCGCACAGGCCGGGCAGCCCACCTGCCCCAGCGTTATGAGCACATCCGCATCCGCAAAGCGGTATATCTCTATCGGATTCTCGCCGCCTATCGTCCTTTCGTGCGCTATCTGGCCCTCCTCGAGCAGCCTGTCGATTACCTCCGGGAAAAACGTTATCACCATCCTGTCGGTATCAAAGGGGCGCTCCACAAAGGCCGTGGGGTTCAGCTTGGCCACGCCGCTGTCGTCAAACTCCAGTATCGGATACCTGTTTTCCGTTATCAAAGCACATGTCTCCTGTCATTATCAATCGCCGCGCGCCCGTCACAGGCTCCAGTCGGCGTGGCTGCCGTCGCGCAGGAACACCGGTATCAGCTCCAGCGGCGCATCCACGCGCACGCTGCGCCCTCCCTCGCAGGTGAGGCCGGTGCCCAGCTGCGTCCAGCGCGCGCCCGCGGGCAGGAACACCTCGCGGCTCACGGCGTCCTCATGGCATATGGGCGCCACCAGCACGTCCGGGCCCAGCATGTACTCGTCCTTCACCTGCCAGCACTCATCGCACTGCGGGAAGTCGAAGAACAGCGGGCGCATGGGCGGCAGGCCCTTTTCGTGCGCCTCGGCCATTATCCCGCGCAGGTAGGGGCGCATCTGCTCGCGCAGCAGCATGTAGCGGCGCAGTATCTGATAGTTGTCCTCGCCGAACGACCACACCTCGTTGTCGCCGCCCGTGAGGAGCGCCTCGCTGCCGTCGGCGCGCGTGACGCTGCTGTGCGGGTCGCGGTCGCCGTGCAGGCGCATCACCGGGCAGAACGCGCCGTACTCGAACCAGCGCACCAGCAGCTGCCTGAAGCCCGGATCGTTTATATTGCCGCCCTGGAAGCCGCCTATGTCGGTCGTCCACCAGTCTATGCCCGCCACGGCCATGTTTAGGCCCGCGCAGATCTGGTTGCGCAGGTCCTGCCAGGTCGAATGTATGTCGCCCGACCACACCAGCGCGCCGTAGCGCTGGCTGCCCGCCCAGGCGCAGCGCACCAGGTTGATTATCTCATCCTGCCCCGCGCTGCGCAGGCCCTCGTAGAAGCCGCGCGTGTAGAGCTGCGGGTAGAGATTGCCCACCTGCGCCTGGGAACCCAGGTACCAGCGGTAGGTATCCAGGTCGCGGTGGTCGAACTCCGGCTCGGCCTCGTCCAGCCAGAAGAGCCGCGCGCCCCGGTCGAGGTAGTTTGCCTTGCACTTTTGCCACACGTAATCGCGCGCCTCCGGGTTGGTCGCGTCGAACGCCATGCTGTCCTCGACGAACTGCTTGCATACCTGCACGCCCCGGTCGCAGTGTACCAGCAGGCCCCGCTCGCGCATCTCGGCGTAGTTCTCGCTCTTGAGCGATATCTGCGGCCAGACCGATACCATCAGCGTCACGCCCATCTCCTTAAGCTCGCGCGCCATGCCCTCGGGGTCTGGGAAGAACTCCTCATCGAAGCGGAAGTCGCCCAGGTGCGGCCAGTGGAAGAAGTCCACCACTATCACGTCCAGCGGCAGGCCGCGCCGCTTGTATTCGCGCGCCACGTCCAGCACCTGCTGCTGGTTCCAGTACCTCAGCTTGCACTGCCAGAAGCCCAGTCCGCACTCGGGCATCATCGGCGGCAGGCCGGTCGCGCGCTGGTAGTTCATCTCGATCTGCGCGGGGGTGTCGGCGGCGGTTATCCAGTAGTCCAGCTGCCGGGTGGAGCGCGCCTCCCAGCGGGTCAGATTGCGGCCGAAGGAGGCCTCGCCCAGCGCCGGGTTGTGCCAGAGCAGACCGTAGCCCCGGCTGCTCAGCACAAAGGGCACGGTGGACTGCGAGTTGCGCTGCGCCAGCTCCAGCAGGCAGTTCTTTATGTCCAGTAGCTCCTGCTGATACTGGCCCATGCCGTAGAGATGCTCGTCCGCGCTGCTCTCAAACCACGCGGTCAGCCTGAAGTCGCCGCTGCTCAGGGGCTCGAACTCGTGCGCGCGCATCCTGAGCGCGCCGTGCGCGCTGCATTCGCTCACAAGCAGCTCGCCCGAGGCGTTGTAGAACGCTATCGTGCAGGCGCCCGTCCAGCCCTCGCGCACCAGCCGCGCCTCTATCGCGCCGTTCCTGATGGAGGCGCGCTCATCTTCCAGCGTTATCTCAGCCTCCGCGGGCGCGGGGTCCATAAGCGCCCAGCGGTCGTCGCTTATGCCGCCGCGCACCACCGCGCGCACGCGCAGCGAGTCCCTGCCCCACGGCTCCACCCATATTGTCTCATCGGAGCATCGGAATACCAGCCGGTCGCCCTCCCTGGAAAAGTACTGCATCGTTTCATTCCATCCTTATACAGTTATTAAAGCTCGAATGCGTACACCGGCAGCACGCGCGCGCCCTTGAGGCAGGGCTGCACGTCTATCGGCAGGTCGTGATAGAACTCCTCGGTCTGGGCATACACGCGCAGCGTGAGCCTGCGCGGATAGCCGAGGCGCCTGAGCGCCGTGCGCCAGACTTCGCCCGAGCCGAACCAGTCGGCCACCAGCGTGTCCCCGTCGTACAGCTCGGCCCGGTCGCCGCCAAAGTCCAGCTCCAGCAGCGCGTCGGCCAGTCCCTCGCCGTTGATATCGCCCAGTTCCAGCGCGTATTCCAGCCAGTCGCCCTCGTATGCCGTG
>JBJEUC010000223.1:0-3508 GCA_051883635.1 Candidatus Fimadaptatus sp. | reverse complement strand
AGGGCAAGTAAGCAGCTTTAGCTCGCCCAAAGCACATCGGCCCCCCGCGCCCCAGGGCGCGGGGGGCTTTGCGCAATCGGGACGCGCACTTTGCTTGACAGGGCGGAGCGCGCGCATATATAATGAAGGCAATACTTGCAACTCTGGAGGGAATGCCATGCTTAAGAGAATAGTTGTGGCCCTTGCGCTGTGCCTGGCCCTGGCGCTGCCCGCTCTGGCGCAGGAGGCACAGACGCCGGTGCTGCCCGACATAAGCACCGTGCTGGGCGTGGAGGGCGAGCTGTACGGCGAGAGCGAGGAGGAGAGCGGCCCCTACCACACGTATCGGTACGAGGCGGACATGACCATCGACAGGCTGGCCAAAGTGATAGTGGCGTATAGCGAGGCGCTGCGCACGCGCGGATTCGAGCCGCAGCGCAAGACGGCCTCCAACGCGACCAACGCCTTGTACTTCATGACCTATACCTGCGATGCGGGCGAGACGCAGTTGGCCGTGTTCGTGGCGGACGGGGCGAAGGAGCTGTCCGAGGGCGGCGAGGGCACGCTGTGGTTTGCGCTGGCGGTACCCGATGCGCTGGGCTTCGTGCCGGGCACGGGCGCGGCGGAGCTGGTCGAGGGCGGCACGCGCTGCATAGACTGTGGCGGCGTCGGCCGATGCGCCTACTGCGGCGGCATGGGCACATATGACTACGGCCAGGGCCAGGAAACCTGCGTGGTATGCGACGGCGCGGGCATATGCACGGTGTGCGACGGCGTGGGATCATACTGAGCCGCGCGGGAGCCGGGTTGGGCGGTAGGACGCAGTGCGTCCGCGTCCGGCCCGGTTTTTTGCGGGGCCGGCCTGCGGGGAAGGCCTGTGGGGATGGCGTGCGGGGATGGCGTGCGTGGATGGCCTGCGCAGATAGCTTGCGTGGATGGCCTGCGCAGATAGCTTGCGTGGATTGCTTGCGGGGAGAGCCTGCGTGGAGGACTTGCGGGGATGGCCTGCGGGGATGGCTTGTGCGGACGGCCTGCGGGGAAGGCCTGCGTGGATGGCCTGCGTGTGGATTGCTTGTGGGGATTGCCTGCGGGGATGGCTTGCGGGGATTGCTTGTGGGGATTGCCTGTGCTGATGGCTTGCGTGGATAAATTGCGTGGATGGCTTGCGGGATTGCCTGCGCCTATGGCTTGCAGGGATTGTTTGCGCGGATTGCCTGCGCGGATGGCTTGTGCGGATGGCCTGCGTGGACAGCCTGCGTGGATGGCCCGCGCGGATGGCGTGCAGGGATTGCCTGCGTGGATGGCCTGCGCGGCTTGCCTGCGCAAATGCCTCGCGCACACGCCCCCTGCACGAAGTCGCCGGTTGGCGCTTGACATACGCCAAAAAACAACTTACAATTAAGAAAAGGTAAATGGAAAGGGGATCTTGCCATGCGCAGAGTACCGTTCAACTTCGACTGGCGCCGCATAGACGGCCGCCCCAACTGGTTTGCGCCCAACGACGCTTCTACCCCCGTGGACCTGCCGGATGATTTCTGCCTGAACAAGCATCGCGCGCCCGACACGGTGGGCGGCGCGGCGGTGGGCTATATACCCGGCGGCGAGGCGACCTATCGCAAGGAGTTCGCGCTGCCCGAGGAGTGGCAGGGCAAGGCGGTGCTGCTGGGCATAGACGGCGCGTACATGAACGCCGAGGTCACGCTGAACAACGACATGCTGTTCCACCATCCGTATGGCTACACGGCCTTCCTGGTCGACCTGAGCGGCAAGCTGCGCGCGGGCCAGAATCGCCTGTCCATATCGGTGGAGTCGTATCAGCCCAACACGCGCTGGTACAGCGGCGGCGGCCTGTTCCGCGACGTGTCGCTGTACGTGGGTGGGCGCGTGCGCATAGCGCCGTGGGAGCTGTTCGCCACCACGCCCGAGGTGAGCGCCGAGCGGGCCACCGTGCGCGTGCAGATGAACGTGACCAACGATCTGGACAGCTGCGCGGCCCATGTCGCGCTGGAGCTCAAGGCCGGATGCGGCTGCACGGTGGCCAGCGCCGGGCAGGACGTTCAGCTGGGCGCGCAGGGAGATACGCCCGTCGAGATGTCGCTCCCGGTAGAAAAGCCGCACCTGTGGGACGTGGACGAGCCCTACCTCTACACGCTTACGGCCACCGTGTCGGTGGGCGGCGAGGTCACGGACACATACGAGACCAGCATCGGCATACGTAAAATTGAAATCGACTTCGAAAACGGCATGCGCATAAACGGCCGGCCCATCAAGCTGCGCGGCGGCTGCATACATCACGACAACACGCTGCTGGGCTCGCGCGCCTACCCGCGCGCGGAGGAGCGCAAGATAGAGATACTGAAGGAAGCGGGCTACAACGCGATACGCTGCGCCCACAATCCGCCCTCCACGGCCATGCTGGACGTGTGCGACCGGCTGGGCATGCTGGTGCTGGACGAGTCCTTCGACATGTGGAACATGGGCAAGAACACGCTGGACTACCACCTGTACTTCAAGGACTGGTGGCAGTTCGACACCGCATCCATGGTAAAGCGCGACCGCAATCACCCGTCGGTGTACTGCTGGTCGATAGGCAACGAGATACCCGAGATGACCGGCAAGTCGGATGGCGCGTACTGGGCGCGGGTGCAGGCCGACTTCGTGCGCGCGCTGGACCCGACCCGGCCCATAACCTCCGCTATACACGGCGCGACCGACACTCCGCCCGAGCTGGCGGCCAAGCGCGCTGAGCTCATGCGGAAGGTCGACCGCAAGCGCATGCTGACCGAGGGCCTGAAGATGCCGCGCCTGATAGACGGGCGCGACCTGTGGGCGGAGCAGACCGAGCCCACGGCCGCCGCGCTGGACATAGTGGGCTACAACTACATGTGGGAGCGCTACGAGGACGACCGCGTGACCTTCCCGCAGCGCGTGATACAGGCCACCGAGACGCACCCCTACACCACGTATGATTACTGGAAGGCCGTGGAGGCCAACTCCAACGTCATAGGCGACTTCATCTGGACGGCCTACGACAACCTGGGCGAGGCTGGCGCGGGCCGCGTGATATGGGACACCAACGAGACCGTGGACGGGCTGATGGGGCAGTACCCCTGGCTGAGCTGCTATCAGGGCGACATGGACCTGGACGGCAACCGCCGCCCGCAGAGCTACTTCCGCAAGATACTGTGGGGCCTGGACAAGGGCATATACCTGTTCACTACCGACCCCGAGCACACCGGCGTGCCCTATTACGGCATGGGCTGGCACTGGGCCGACGTGAAGCAGAGCTGGACCTTCGACGCGAGGTTTACGGGCCAGCCGGTGCAGCTGGAGGCGTATGCGGACTGCGACAGCGTCGACTTCTATGTCAACGGCCGCAAGCAGGGGAGCGCGCCGGTCGAAAAGCTGAAGGCCTTCCTGACCGTGAACTACGAGCCGGGCAAAGTCGAGGCGGTAGCGATAAAGGACGGACGCGAGGTGACGCGCACCGAGCTGGTCACGGCCGGCAGCGCCGCGCGCATAGCGCTCA
>JBJEUC010000222.1:0-3524 GCA_051883635.1 Candidatus Fimadaptatus sp. | reverse complement strand
GGCCGTCTCGGTGGGGTTCATGCCCGCCGCCGGCTCGTCCAGCAGCAGCAGGCGCGGCTTGGACGCCAGCGCGCGCGCTATCTCCAGCTTGCGCTGCGCGCCGTAGGGCAGGTTGGAGGCCTTTGCGTTGGCCAGATGCTGCAGGTCGAACACCGCCAGCAGCTCCATCGCCTGCCGCTCTATCAGCGCCTCCTCCTTCCAGTAGAAGCGGGAGCGCGTCACGGCGTTGGTGGTCGAGTAGTTCATCTGGTCATGGAAGCCTATCTTGACGTTGTCTATGACCGAGAGCTCCTTATAAAGGCGAATGTTCTGGAACGTGCGGGCTATGCCCATCTCGGTTATCTGGTGGGTATTCTTGCCCAGCAGCGACTTCTGCTCCAGCATTATGGAGCCGGTGGTGGGCTGATACACGGCGGTGAGCAGGTTGAACACCGTCGTTTTGCCCGCGCCGTTGGGGCCTATCAGGCCCACTATCTCGCCGGGGTTCATCGTGAAGCTGAGGCCCTGCAGCGCCTTGAGTCCGCCGAACTGTATGCCCAGATCCTTTACCTCAAGCATATCGCGCGGGGGCTCGGCCGCCTCGGCCTGCTCCGCGCCGCTCTGCGCGCCGGACTTGAATATGCGGCTCTTTATCTGCATTATCAGGCCCCACAGCGAGAACTCGCGCGTGCCCAGCAGGCCCGAGGGGCGGAATATCATCATTATGATGAGCAGCACGGAGTATATGAGCATGCGCGCGCTGGCGAAGTCGCGCAGCGCCTCGGGCAGTATCGTCAGCACTATCGCCGCGATGACCGAGCCGGTAAGCGAGCCCATGCCGCCCAGGACCACCATTACCAGTATCTCTATCGAGTAGTTGAAGGCGAAGTTGGTGGGGTCCAGCACCGACAGGTAGTGCGCGTACAGGCCACCCGCCACGCCCGCGAAGAATGCCGATATCGTAAAGGCGAGCAGCTTGTAGTAGGTCGTGTTTATGCCCGAGGCCTCGGCCGCCACCTCATCCTCTCGGATGGAGATTATCGCGCGGCCCTGGCGGCTGCGCAGCAGCGTAAACAGCACTACGAGCGTGATTATCACCACTATATATACATACGCGAAGTTGGTTATGCGCGGTATGCCGCGCAGGCCCTTGGCTCCGCCGGTGAATTCTACGTTGGTTATCAGCACGCGGATTATCTCGCCAAAGCCCAGCGTGATTATCGCCAGATAATCGCCCTTGAGCCTGAGCGCCGGTATGCCTATGGCGATGCCGAACAGCGCCGCCACTATGCCGCCTATCAGCAGCGCGACCGGGAAGGATATGCCGCTGGGCAGGCCCGAATACAGTGTAAACAGCGCCGCGCCGTATGCGCCCACGGACATGAAGCCCGCGTGGCCCAGCGCCAGCTGGCCCAGATATCCGGTGGTGAGGTTGAGGCTGGCGGTCAGTATTATGTTTATACCGACCATCATCACTATGCCGGTATAGTAGCGCGAGAGCATGCCGGACGTGGTCATGAACTGCCCGACCATGAACAGCGCGACTATGGCAACGGTGTTTACTATGTAAGAGCCTATCCTGTTCTTTTTCATGTATTACACCTTCTCGCTGCTCTTTTTGCCCATTATGCCCGCCGGCTTTACCAGCAGCACTACTATCAGTATGCCGAACACTACCGCGTCGGCAAACTGCGAGGAAATGAAGCCCTTGGTGAGGCTTTCGGCTATGCCCATCACAAAGCCGCCCAGCATCGCGCCGGGTATTACGCCTATGCCGCCCAGCACGGCGGCGATGAACGCCTTGAGGCCGGGCATGGAGCCCATGTAGGGCTGCACCTGCGGATAGGCCGCGCAGTAGAGTATCGCGCCTATCGCGGCCAGGCCGGAGCCTATCGCAAAGGTGATGGAAATGGTGGTGTTGGTGTTTATGCCCATCAGCTGCGCCGCCTCCATGTTCTCGGAGACCGCGCGCATGGCCTTGCCTATGCGCATGCGCTTTATGAACAGCTGCAGCGCTATCATGATTATTGCGGATACCACTATCGTGATTATCGTGGTCGCGCCTATCTTCATGCTGCCCAGCGATATCGCGGGGAGGTTCACTATCGTGGGATAGGGGCGCGGGTTGGGCGACATTATCAGCACGAACAGGTTCTCCAGCAGCATGCTCACGCCTATTGCGGTTATCAGCGCGCTTATGCGCGGGGTGGGCTTGCTGCCCTCGCCCTTGTGCCTTTCGCCCATATGCAGCGCGCGGCGCGCGTTGTCGCCTATGCGCAGCATCATCTCGCTCAGCGCCGCAGAATTGCGCAGCGGCCGGTAAGCCACATATTCAATCAGCATACCGGACGCGGCGCAGAGCACCATCGTCAGGGGTATTACGACGTACAGCGGCAGGCCCATATACGTAAGCAGCAGCAGCGATATATAGGCACCGACCATGATGATATCGCCGTGCGCAAAGTTTATCAGCTTTACTATGCCGTACACCATCGTGTATCCCAGCGCTATGAGTGCGTAAATGCTCCCCACGTGCAGTCCGTTGATGAGCTGGTTTATGAAGCTCATTTTCCCGACCTCCTAATTCTTTGTCGCCTAACGGCTTAGGGAGGCCCCCGGCGCAAAGCCTGCCGGGGGTCTCCCGCCGCTTGCCGGACAGTTTCCGGCGTATCGATTAGCGCTTGTTATTCGGCCGCAGCCTCGGTCGCGGGCATCAGCTTCTCAACCAGCTGCATCTCGCCGTTTTCGAAGGTGATTATCGCAACGCTCTTCTGCGGGTCGCGATGCTCGTCGTAAACGATGTTGCCGGTAACGCCGTCCAGGTTGGTGGCGGTCATGGCGTCAACTATCGCCTGAGCGTCGGTGGAGCCGGCGGTCTCGATGGCGGCGAACAGTATCTTGGCCGCGTCGTAGCCCAGCGCGCTGAAAGAGTTGGGGGTCTCGCCGTACTTGGCCTCGTAGCTGCTCAGGAAGTTCTGCACGTTCTCGTCCTCGTCCTGAGTGGAGTAGTGGTTGCAGAAGTAGCAGCCGTCCAGTATGGTGGCGTCCTCGACCACGGTCAGCAGGCCGTCCCAGCCGTCAGCGCCCAGGAAGGTCATGTCCAGACCCAGCTCGCGGGCCTGCTTGGCTATCATGGCCACGCGGTTGTAGTAGTCGGGCATGAAGATGACGTCGGGGTTGTTGCCGGCGATGTTGGTCAGCTGGGACTTGTAGTCGATGTCGGTGCCCGCATACGCCTCATAGGCTACCACGGTGCCGCCCAGCTCCTCGAACTTGGCCTTGAAGGACTCGGCCAGGCCGGTGGAGTAGTCGTCGGAGGTGTTGTAGATGACCGCGGCGCTCTTCTTGCCCAGGTTCTGCGCGGCATACTGGCCCATCATGTTGCCCTGATAGGGATCCAGGAAGCAGGCGCGGAAAACGTTGGCGCCGGGGGTGGTCACGTCGTAGGCGGTAGCGGTGGCGGTTATCATGGGCATGTTGTCCATGGCAGCCAGCTCGGCCACGGCGATGGTGGGCTTGCTGGTAACGTCGCCGATTATCGCAAC
>JBJEUC010000221.1:0-3535 GCA_051883635.1 Candidatus Fimadaptatus sp. | reverse complement strand
CAGTATCGTGCGCGAGTCCACCCGCGAGGCCACGGTAAAGGCTATGCGCGAGGGTATGTTGGCCTTTATCACGCCGGTTATGACGTTGACCGAGGGGCGCTGCGTGGCTATCACCAGGTGTATGCCGGCCGCGCGCGCCAGCTGCGCCAGGCGGCAGATGGCGTCCTCCACCTCGCCCGGGGCCACCATCATGAGGTCGGCCAGCTCGTCGATTATGACCACTATCTGCGGCAGCGGCTTTTCGCCGTCCCGGAGGTTGTGGTTGAAGCCCTTTATGTCGCGCACGCCGCGCTCGGCGAACTTCTGGTAGCGCTCGGTCATCTCCAGCACGGCCCAGTTGAGCGCGCTGGCGGCCTTCTTGGGGTCGGTCACAACCGGCACCAGCAGGTGCGGCACCCCGTTGTATACGCTCAGCTCCACCACCTTGGGGTCGATGAGTATCAGCCGCACCTCGTCGGGCGTGGCGCGGTATATTATCGACATTATGATGGTGTTTATGCACACCGACTTACCCGAGCCGGTAGCGCCCGCTATCAGCACATGGGGCATCTTGGCGATATCGGCTATCACCAGCTTGCCGGCGTTGTCCTTGCCCAGCGCCACGGCCAGCTTGCTCTGCGCCTTGCGGGCCTCGGGGCTGTCCAGCACGTCGCGCAGCGTGACCATCTCGCGCTGCTCGTTGGGCAGCTCTATGCCCACGGCCGACTTGCCGGGTATGGGGGCCTCTATGCGCACCGTGGTGGCGGCCAGGTTGAGCGCTATATCGTCGGCCAGGCCCGATATCTTGCTCACGCGCACGCCGGGCGCGGGCGTCATCTCAAAGCGGGTTATCGCCGGGCCGCGGCTCACGCCCACCACCTTGGCCTGTATGCCGAAGGATTGCAGCGTCTGCTCGAGCTTGAGCGCCTTTTCGCCATCCAGCTGCTGCTGCTCTTTGAGCGATACGCCGCCCGTCTGCGAAAACTGCAAAAGGTCCAGCGGCGGGTAGAAGTAGGGCTTGTCCTCGGGTATCTCCTCCATGGCCGGGCGGGGCATGCGTATGGGCGTGCCGTCGGGGCGCGTGCCGCTGCCGAACTGGCGGTCCAGGTCGGCCGCGACGGGCGTGTACATGGCCACGCGCGCAGCCGTGTCCGGCACTATCTCGGGCGTGTGCTGAACGGCTATCTCCTCGTTCACACCGCCCTCGCCCGCGTAGCCGTCAAAGGCGATATCCGCATCGGGCAGCTCCGCGTATTCGTCGGGCTCCGCCTCGTGGGTCGCTGCCTCCGCCGCGCGCACATCGCCTGCGGGCTCCGCAGCGCGCGCATCGCCCGCCAGACTGCTCTCGTCGTAGTCGGCCAGGCCCCCGTCGGGCTCGTCCTCCGCAGCGTACCCGGGCAGGTCGTCCTGTTCGAACGCGGTGGGCTCGTCCAGGTCAGCGGGCGCGTCGGCGCTCACTGCCGCGGGCTCGCCGTAGCGCTCGAAGGGCATGCCGTCCTCGTAGTCGGTCGCGGCCGCGTAGGCGCTGCCGGGCGCGGGCGATACCGCGCGCCGGGCGGGGCGGGCGGGCTGGGGCTCGGGCACGCTGGCCTGCGCCGCCGGGCGCGGCTCGAATACGGGCGCGCTGTCGGAGGCAGGCGCGTACTGCGTGCGGCCCTGTCGCGCCGGGCGCAGCTCGTCGTCGTAGTCAAGGCGCTGCGGCGCGCTCTCCTGCGCGGCGCGCGGGGCCTCCTCGCGCGCGGAGTCGCTGCGCAGGCGCGAACCGGCTATGCGGCGCATGGCCACGCTGCCGTGGGCGGCGCGCTGCTCGTCCTGGGTCATGTCGCGCACGGCGCGCAGCGGGCGCATGGTCACGTCGCTTTCCGAGGGCACGGCGCGCGCGGCGCCTATCAGCTCCTCCGCGCGCGAGCCCTCGGGCAGCTGCTGCGCGTCGCCCAGATCCAGCACCGCCCCGGCCGGTTCGGGAAGGGGCGACATCTCATAGCCCCTGGGCGCGTATGATGGGCTGTCGTCACGACGCTCCGCGCCCGGCTCGTCGTAGCCCTGAAACACCATGCGCGCGCCTTCCGTGGCCGCGCCCGCGGCGGCGGGCCTTGCCGGAGCCGCCCCCGCCGAAGTCAGCACCCTGCCGGGCACTCGCTTGTCCAAAAACATAGGTACGCCTTCCTGCGCCATGTGCTGGCGCAATGCCTGATTGTATGCTTCCTGGTCGCCGCGGCGGCGGGCCTTAACGCTCTCCAGCGCATCCTCGGCCACGGGCTCGGGGGCGTCGGACCGGGGCTCGGGCTCCGGCACAGCCTCCTGCGGGGGCTCGCTCTCCTCGGGCGGCGGCGCGGCGCGCTTCTCTCGCACGCGGCTCTTCCTTACCGGTATCTCCTCGTCGTCATCGCCGACCTCGTCGCCGGCGCGCGTCAGCTCCCGGCGGCGGCGCTCCAGCTCGTCCACGCGGCTTTCGGCCGTGGCGCGCTTCTCGCGCTCCTCCGCCAGCAGGCGCTCGCGTTCCTCGCGGCGCTCGCGCTCGCGCTCCTCGCGCGCCACGCGGCGCTCAAGCGACTGCGCGCGCAGCTCGGCCTTTTCGCGGCCGCGCACCTGCCTGCGCTGGCGGTAGTCGTCCATGCCGCCCGCGATGCGCTCGGACAGGCGCTCGCCCATCTCCCGCACCGAGGTGCGGCTCAGGCACGCCGCCAGTATCGCAAGCACGCCCATGAGCGCGATGGCCGCGCCCCACTTGCCCAGCCATACATAGGGATACCAGCTGGCCAGCGCGCCCAGCGCACCTGCGCCCTCGCAGGTGGTCGCGCCCTCGCGGTAGGACGCGCGTATGAACTCGCGGTAGGTTCCGGATATCATGGTCTGCTCTATGCTCCCGGCCGAAAACACATGCCATATGCCGCAGAACACCAGCGCCGCCATCACCGTAAGCAGCGCCCTGAGCGGCTTTACGCGCCCCCGGCCCACGAACATCATTATCACGCCCAGCCCGCCCAGCATCACGGGCAGGGCATAGCTTATCATGCCCGCCGCGCCGCGCAGCGCCTGGCGCGCGAGCATCAGCGCCTCGCCCAGCTCGCTCCCGTTCCATATTATGTACCCGGAAAACACGCCCATCGCTATCAGTATTATGCCTATTATCTCCGACGCGCGTCCTGAGCCGGGCGGCGCGGCGGTTTTTTGCTTTTGTTTGGCCGCGCCTCCCCGCGCGGCCTGAGCCGTTTTTTTCGCCATGCAAGCCTCCATAGGGACCCCGGCGCGCGCTGCGGCGGCGCCCCTGTTTTTGTGTACCATCTATTATAGCGCAAACGCACTCGCTGTGCAAAGCCGCGCGCGCTTTCCCGGTGAGTTTTAACACTGCGTTCGCGTAGGGCAAAGGGCGGGTGGCGGGGAATCCGCGCGTGTGCGGGATGGCGGGGCAGAGCGGTTGCGCGGTGGTTGACCGGAAGGAGCACGCGACGGTGTGCTTTCGCCGGGGCAGCGACGCTGTATGCTGAGGGATACAGTGGCGCATGGTCAGGCATTGCAACCGCAAGCCGTTCCTGCATTCGCAGAGAGGGTCGCC
>JBJEUC010000220.1:0-3540 GCA_051883635.1 Candidatus Fimadaptatus sp. | reverse complement strand
GAGACGGGGCGTATCGCCCGCGGGCAGCATGGCGTTTATCTCCATGGCCACCAGCGACGCGTTTATCATGGTATCCTTGGAGGAGCCGGGATGAACGTTGAAGCCATGCACGGTGAAGTTGGCCCCGGCGGCGTTGAAGTTCTCGTAATCGATGCCGCCCTCCTCGCCGCCATCGACGGTATAGGCAAAGTCGCAGCCGAACCCGGCCACGTCGAAGGCGTCCGCGCCCGCGCCGACCTCCTCGTCGGGCGTAAAGCCCACCGCCACGCGGCCGTGCGGTATGCCCTCGCCTATCAGGCGCTCCAGCATGGTCATTATCTCGGCCACGCCCGCCTTGTCGTCGCCGCCCAGCAGCGTGGTGCCGTCGGCGGTTATCAGCGTGCGGCCGGCCAGCTTCTTCATGTGCGGGAAGTCGGCCACGCGTATGGTGCGGCCCTTGAGCTCGACGTCGCCGCCGTCGTAGTTTTCGTGAACTATCGGCTGCACGTTCTCGCCGCAGAAGTCGGGCGCGGTGTCCATGTGCGCGATGAAGCCCACCTTCGGCGCGCTCTCACAGCCCGCCGTCGCCGGAAGGAACCCGTACACGTAGGCCTTGTCGTCGCACCTGACGCCCTCAAGCCCCAGCCCGCGCAGCTCGTCGGCCAGCATATGCGCAAGGTCAAACTCGCGCTCCGCCGAGGGTATGCGGCCCTCCACGGTCGGGTCGCTGGCGGTATGCACCTTTACATAGCGCAAAAATCTCTCCGTAACACCCATGTCAATCACCTTTCTGCCGCGCAAAGGCGCGCGGCGCGCAATCAAAGCGCCCTATTCTACCACCCGACGCCGTCGATCACAAGCGCGCCGCGGCGTGCGCAGGGTTATCTTTAGATGACCTCCAGGAATTCGCGCGAGGGCAGCTCAGGCCGCGAGGTCGCGGGCTTGTCCTGATACCAGAACGCGACGGAGGCGATGTCGTCCTGCAGCGGCAGGTAGCGTCCGCCCGCGCGCCAGCCCAGCGCCTGTATCGTGACCTTGAGGTCGCTCTGGAAGCGCACCGGGTCGGCCAGGTGCCAGCGGTACATGCCAAAGCGCATCTGGCTGGAATAGAGGCGGTCGGGCTCGATTACCTGCGGCAGGCCCGTGTAGGGCGTGCTGAAGGGCAGGTAGCTCTTGTGGCCCACCGGGTCCTCAAAGTCGTAGGAGCCGCAGAAGTAGTCCTCGGTGCCGGTGCCGCAGATGGTGGGATACTCGCTGTCGCCGTCCATGAAGAACTTTATCTCGCCCTCGCCCCACCAGCCGGTGTTGTTCACGCCCCAGGCGAGGTAGGTGCCCACGTACTGGCCGCGGCCCTTTACGCCGTCCAGTATCACGTAATCCTGCTTGTAGGGCAGCGGGTTCACGCGGCGGAACTGGGCGTGGAAGTACGCCATGTCGTCGGGCTGCGGGCCCAGCTCGTAGTTTATCTGATAGTAGATGGTCATCGGCTTTTCGTCGATGTTCTCCATGGTGATGAGGCACTCGCGCTTGAAGGGCATGGGCCAGTAGCAGTTGAAGCCCGAGCCCGGGTTCACGCACACGGCCAGCGAATTTATCTGCGCGTACTTGCCCCAGCCCATGCAGAAGAAGTCGCCCACGGGGCATTCGACCGAGGGCACCTCGCTGCCGTCCCAGTAGATGCGCAGTATGCAGTTGCGCCAGGTGGCGGCGAAGGTCATCCACATCTGAGTGATGCGGCCCTCGCCGACTATGTGCGCCAGCTCGAGCGTTTCGCCGGGCTGCGCCACGAGGTAGGGGTTGACCTTCCAGCCGGTGCCCAGGTCGCGGGCAGCGTTGCGCGCGCTGCCCTGCTCCAGCGGCGTCGCGCCGCCCTTGCCCGGCTCGCCGGTGCGGTTCTCGGGGGATATCGAACGGGTAAGCGCATTCTTTACGCGGAATATGTCCTGCATAATATACCTCCATCCGGCCCGGTATCGCGGGCCCTGTAAGTAATTCTATTATACAACACCTGCGGAGATATTTCCATATGAACATCGCTGCACACAAAAAAGCGCACTGTGAGTGACTCTCAGAGAAGCTCTGGGAGAACTCAAGCCCGCTCGTGCTTCAAATGCATACAGCAGCATGTACGCCCCATACCGGCTCAGTTTCCGCGTCCGGACATCCGGAGGATCGCAGCAGAAGCCGGTAGAGTAGCAAGCGGCTGGGAGGCTCGCTCCCCCGCCGTCAGCTTGTATATTATTTTTGACAAGCAAAAAGCGCGCCCCGTGAGGGACGCGCCTTGCTTTAGGCTCCGAACTTATTCGGCAGCAGCCATGGCGGCCTTGTAAGCGTTGGAGTAGATCTCGACATAGCGGTCAACCTTGAAGTTGTCCAGCTCAGCCAGGTAAGCATCCCAGCCGTTCTCTATGTCGCGCTCGCCAATGATGAACTGCACGCAGGTCTTGCGCACGAAGTCCTTCAGGTTGGTCTTGATCTCGTTGAACTCGTCAGAGTCAGCCGCGTCAACGAACAGGGTGGCGGGCAGACGGTTGGGATCGATGTACTCGGTCAGCGGCACGGTGTCCATGGTGATGCGCTGCTCGTAGTTCTCAGGCAGGTAGAGATCCTCTACCGCGCCCAGCTGCGCCAGACGGCGGTCGGCCAGGTCAGCCTGCGGCCCAATCCAGAACTGGTACGCCTTGTTCTCGGCGTAGCCTTCGGGGTTGGTGTCCTCGTTTACGTCAATGCGAACCCACTTGGCGGGGTTGCCGAACAGATCCAGAGTGCCTTCGGGAGCAACTTCCCAAGCCACGCCTTCCTTGCCCCAGCCCTTTTCGACCATGGCCTTCTCGCTCAGCTGATAGTCCAGCCAGCGGAAAGCGGCCTCGGGGTACTCGCAAGCATCGGTGATGACGCCGTGGAAGCCCTGTACCTCGCCCTCGTTGGCGTTCTGGGGCTGATACTGGAAGCCGGAGGGGCCGGCAACGGGCATCACGATCTGGTAGTTCTTGTACTCGTCGTAGTCAGTGCTGGAAACGCCCATGCCAACGTGGTCGCACACGTAAGCGCCGGCGATCTTGGGATCCTGACGCACGGTCTGAGCCATCTGGTCGTCCTTCTGAGAGAAGGCGGCGGGATCGATCAGGCCCTCGTCGTACAGGGACTTGACATAGCGCAGGCCCTCACGATAGGCCTCGGTATCGGCGGCGAAGTCAACCTCGCCATCCTCGGTCAGGTAGAGCCAGAAATCGGGCTTGATGTTCTGGAAGGACCAGCCGATGAGGCAGTACTCAACCATGGTGTTCCAGGTGGTAGCGCCGGTCAGACCGATCTCGTCAGCCTCGCCGTTGCCGTTGGGATCCATGGTCACGAAGGCCTTCAGCACTTCGCGCAGCTCCTCGGTGGTGGTGGGCATCTGGAGGCCCAGCTGATCCAGCCAATCCTGACGCATGTACATCTTCGGATAAGCGGAGCAGTGGTAGCACTCGGAGAAGCGGGCCACACCGTAGATCTCGCCGTTGGGCGCGGTCGAAGTGGTCTTGAACAGGGGGTTGTAATCGAAGATGTAGTTGATCTCGG
>JBJEUC010000219.1:0-3543 GCA_051883635.1 Candidatus Fimadaptatus sp. | reverse complement strand
CGTTGGCGAGCTGGAGATCCTGAACAACACCGCCGCTGACGGCCACATCTACACCTTCAAGACCCACTTCCACTACTGGAAGGACCCGCTGGATTACCCCAGCTATGGCGACGCCGGCCTGTACGTTCGCGAGGACGTGCTGCAGAAGCTGGGCATGACCGCCACTGACATCGATTCCATAGAGAAGCTGCTTGAGGTCTACGAGATGGTAGACGCTCAGAAGGCCGACCTGGGCATCGACGTCATCTACAACCCGCATCCCTCCTGGACCAACGCCATTGCCACCTACATGGGCTGCAAGACCGGCGTTTGGGTAGACGAGGACAACAACGCTCACATGCTGTGGTCCGATCCCACCTACAAGGACTACCTCCTGCTGATGAACGACCTCTACACCAAGGGCTACCTGTACAAGGACGCCTACGCGGTCAACCCCGAGAACTTCTTCACCCTCAACCGTTCCGGCGTTGTGTTCAGCGCTTCCTACAACACCGGTCTGGCCACCGAGACCAACGAGATATTCTACAACAACGGCATGGCTGACAAGGAGTTCACCAGCCTGACCAAGCTGACCTGGCAGGGCGAAGAGAAGCGCGTGACCTATGACAACGGCATAGGCTGGGCTTCCTGCTTCATCTCCCAGAACTGCGAGAACCCCGAGCGCGCCATCAAGATGATGGAGTTCTTCAAGTCCCCGCAGGGCGATGCTCTGGCGCAGTGGGGCGTTGAGGGCGTACATTACACCCGCGACGAAGAAGGCCACGTCATCTACACCCAGTACTACTATGACAAGCTGGCTGAGGATCCCTCCTCTCTGGGCATCGGCCCCTGGTACCTGCAGGGCTCCGGTCTGGGCGAGGGCACCAAGATAGCTTCCATGATGGTGCAGACCAGCGCCACCGAGCAGCAGCTGGCCTGGAGCAAGCCCCAGTATGACCTGCTGAGCTACCTCAAGACCACCTACAAGTCGGTTCCGTATTGGTACTTCGCCCGCGTGTCCTCCGACACTGACGAGTACACCATACAGACCAAGCTGGACACCTACTGGAAGAACACCACCACTTCCATCATAATGGCTGAGTCCGCTGAGGCGGCTGAGGTCGCTTACGACGAGATGATGCAGTACATGCATGACAACGGCCTGGACGAGCTGGAAGCCGCCATGACTGCCAACTATCTGGAGCGCCTGCCTCTGTACGCCGACTATATTGCTGAGAATCCTATCGACTAATTTAGTGCAATAAAGCGGTTTCTGTGGGGATATGGGTTCCAAACCTGTGTCCCCGCAGTTTCATGTAAAGCTTTTGCAAATGAGGTGATAGCTTGATACTGGCTGAGAATTGTAAGACCAGGCATTCCGTGTGGCATGACGAAAGCTGCTCCGAATCCGAACTGTTCGCGGCGGAAGAACTGTCGCGCACGCTCATGCAGACTACCGGCGCAAACTTTGCGCTGATAAGCCTCCCCAAGCCGGACCCCGCTCTGATAGTCGGCAGCCCGGAATATTTGAAAACTCTGGGTATCGACATAGACGCCGAGAACCTGGGCAGCGACGGATTCATCATCCGCACTGTGGGCAAGGACATAGTGATAGCCGGCGGACGCCCGCGCGGCACTCTGTACGGCGTATATGACTTCCTCGAGAAGTTCTGCGGATGCCGCTGGTATACGCCCGTGGTCTCCAGGATACCTTTCTCCGCCAAACTCGAGGTTCCGGACGATCTGTCGATACGCGAAGTTCCCGCGCTGGAGTACCGCGAGTCCTTCTTCTGCGGCAATGCGCTGGATGGCCCGTGGGCGGCCCATAACCGCTGCAACGGCAACATGCCGCACCTGACCGAGTCGCTGGGCGGCCAGATCAAGTATTTCCCGTTTGTACATACGTTTGCACACCTGCTCAGCCCGGACGAGTACTTTGACGAGCATCCGGAGTACTTCTCGATGGTGGACGGCCAGCGCATCCGCGAGAGGACGCAGCTCTGCCTGACCAATCCGGACGTCGTGGCCATAGCCACTAAGAAGGTGCGTCAGTGGATAGAGGAGCATCCCGATGCCACCATATTCT
Organism: Candidatus Fimadaptatus sp.; assembly: GCA_051883635.1. Classification (GTDB taxonomy): domain Bacteria; phylum Bacillota; class Clostridia; order Christensenellales; family Aristaeellaceae; genus Fimadaptatus. The sequence continues at coordinate 1,478 of JBJEUC010000219.1, read as the reverse complement.
CCGTTTCGCAGAATGACTGGTACAATCCGTGCACCTGCCCGGAGTGCCGCAAGATAGACGAGGCGGAGGGTTCCCATGCCGGCAGCCTGATAGCCTTTGTCAACAAGATCGCTGAAAACATTGAGAAGGACTACCCGAACGTAGTCATCGACACGCTGGCGTATCAGTACACCCGTACTCCGCCGCGCACCATACGCCCCCGGCCCAATGTGTGCGTGCGCCTGTGCTCGATAGAGTGCTGCTTTGCGCATCCGCTTGACGAGTGCGACCGCATCATGAGCTTTGGCAATCGCATCCATGGCGACTCCTTCCAGAAGGACCTGGAGGGCTGGGCCAAGGTCTGCGACAGGCTGTATGTGTGGGACTACGTGGTCAATTTCCACCACTACGTGATGCCCTTCCCGAACTTCGGCGTGCTTGCGCCCAACATCAAGTACTTCATACGCAATCACGTAAAGGGCATATTCGAGGAAGGCTCTACCTCGCAGTGGGGCAAGACGGAGTTCATAGAGCTGAAGAGCTGGGTGATAGCAAAGCTGCTGTGGAATCCCGAGCAGGATACCATGGCGCTGGTGGACGATTTCGTTCACGGCTATTACGGCGCGGCTGCCGACAAGGTGATGGAGTACTTCTGCCTGCTGGAAGATCGCCTCAAGGCTTCGCCCGATTCCCACTTCGGCATATACGACCCGCCGCGCAACGAGTACCTCTCCGCAGACGACATCAGCCATGCGCTGGATCTGTTCCGCCAGGCCAAGGAATGTGCCGAGAACGAGCAGATACGCGAGCGCGTGTTTGAGGCGGAGCTGCCGATAAGATACTGGGCGCTTATGAAGGCATACAAAACTCCCGAGCGCGACAAGGCGATCGACCGCTTCCACAGCGATCTCGTGGAGCGCAATATTATGCAGATAACCGAGGGCGTCGAGCTGGATGAATCCATCCGTCGCCTGAGGGAAGGAATTGTCTATCGATTCTAAAAGGTAGAAGGGCGGTTGCGGAAAATGCAAGACACCAAGGCGGCTACTAAAGCGGCTAATCGGCAGCGCTTCTTTCTACGCCTCAGACAGCAGTGGATGCTGCAGGTATTTGCCATTTTGGGCGTAGTTTTCCTGATAATATTCTCGTATATCCCCATGGTCGGTATTGTGCTGGCCTTCAACAACTATAAGCCCAAGCTGGGTCTGGCAGGCTTCTTCACCAGCGAATGGGTGGGCTTCAAGTGGTTCGAGGAGTTCCTCACGGACCCGCAGTTCTGGCCCATATTCCGCAATACGCTGGTGCTGAGCGTACTCAAGCTGATATTCTCGTTCCCGCTGCCGATACTGTTTGCGCTGGCGCTGAACGAAATGCGTATGCCGCGGCTCAAGCGCGTCATACAGACCGTGAGCTACCTGCCGCACTTCATCTCCTGGGTCATAGTGCAGGGCATACTGGTATCCTTCCTCAACTCCAATAACGGCGTGCTGAACGAATTG
>JBJEUC010000218.1:0-3552 GCA_051883635.1 Candidatus Fimadaptatus sp. | reverse complement strand
CTTATGTTGGGATAGCGCCCGGCCAGCTCGCAGAAGCGGTTTTGGGCAATCATCTCTATGTCGCCGTGCAGGTTTATTCGCCCGCCGAAGTTGTGCAGGTTGCCCAGCAGGAAGGGGCGACCCCACCAGCCCTCGCTCCTCTCGCAGCCGCCACTAAAGTCCAGTATCATCACGGGCAGGTCGCCAATGCCCTCCAGCACGTCCCGGCGTATCGACCAGGACTGCATCACGCATTCGGCCGCCGGGTCGAACGCGCGCAGCGTGCGCGCTATCACCCCGCCCACGGCGCGCAGGTATTCGGGCGTGTCCACCGGCGGCTCGGACTCGTGGAAGGGGTCCACCGCGTAGTGATGATGCGCGCCCATGAGCCGCTCCAGCTGGCGGTAGTACGCACCGGCCATGCGCTCAAACAGCGCATCGGTGGGGTCGAGCTGCGCCGTCTCGTCAAACGCGCACCACCGGGGCTTGAGGCCCACGGCCGCCCCGGGGAAGCGCTCGCCCAGGTCGCGCGGCACGAAGCCCGCAAAGCCGTGCTGTATCGGCATCATGCCCAGCTCCAGCTCGCGCTCGATTATGCGGCGGCCCAATTCCGCCCGGCGCTCTATGCGCTGCCTGAGCACCGGCCCGCCGTAGGATTGCAGGTTGCCCATCAGGAACCAGGCCAGATGCGCGGGGCCGCAGATGAAGCCGCGCGCGGCCTCGTCGTCGTAGCCCATGTCCAGCAGCGTATAATACCACACCGCCTCGGTGCCCACCACGCTGAGCGGCATGTTTATGCCCTTGAGCGCCATCATGTCTATCTCGCGCTCCCACTCCGCCCAGCCCCACCAGGCGGCCGAGTAGCTCACCGTACAGTAATTCATATATGCGCGGCGGCGCTGCCTTATAACGCGGCGCGTGGCCGTCGCGGGGACGGGCAGGCGCTCGGGCAGCGCAAGGCGGCTGCCGCAGTGCGATATGCAGGCGTGCAGCTCGCCCTCCAGATAGGCGTTCAGCGCGCAGGCTATCGCCACCGGCGTGCTGCCGCGCAGCGCGGGCCTGCCCTCCTCCGCGCCCAGCTCCCACACTTCGCAGCCGTCCTCGCGCTCCGCGCAGCCCAGCGCGAACTGACCGCCGTACCCCGGCAGCAGGCGCTCTATCAGGGCACGCGCCGCCTCCAGATTATCCGACATGCAAACACCTCCCAGGTATGTCATCGTGCTTCCATTATATGTCCCCGCGGCGCGCCGCGCAAGGAACCCGGCTTGTCATGCGTGGAACGCAAATTGCGATTTTGCGCACCGGGCGCGTTTTTGCGCAGCTGCGCGGGCAAGGCGCTGCGGGTGGGAGTGTATGCGGATGCGTCCAGGGTGAGGCATACGCCGTATGCTCTGCGGCGACTGGCAAGGGAGCCTGAAAGGCGGGCAGGCAGACTCCCCCCCCGCCGCCACGCGACCGGTGCGAACGCCTCCGGATATGAGCGAAGTCCGATAGGGATTGGGTCACAGCGGGCGCTCCGGATTCCCTTTGGACAAGAAAACGCCCCCGCATATGCGGAGGCGCTCAGACCATTGACAAAGTTTCGCAACACAGTCTATTCAATCGGAAGTGACGGCATGTACGTCACGTCCGGAATTATTCGGGAGCAAACGTTTACGTTTGCGGAGAAAAATGCATGCCCGTTCCGGTCGCCGCCCGGCAATTCCGCAGCATTTCAGGCTACCGGCCCAGAGCGCTTAAAGGCCGCGGGGCAACGCACTGAGCGCCCCCGCATGTGCGGAGGCGCTCCATTCGCATTCGCTTACGCGTCGGCAAACAGCGCGGTGGACAGATAGCGCTCGCCGGTATCCGGCAGCAGCGCGACTATCGTGCGGCCCTCGTTCTCCGGGCGGCGCGCCAGCTCTATCGCGGCCCACACCGCCGCGCCCGAGGATATGCCCACCAGCACGCCCTCGGTGCGGCTCACCGAACGGCTGGCGGCAAAGGCGTCCTCGTTGGCCACGCGGATTATCTCATCGTACACTCCGGTATTGAGCACATCAGGCACAAAGCCCGCGCCGATGCCCTGTATCTTGTGGCTGCCCGGCTTGCCGCCCGACAGCACGGGCGACGAATCCGGCTCCACGGCCACCACGCGCACGTTGGGGTTCTGCGACTTTAAGTATTCGCCCACGCCGGTCACAGTGCCGCCGGTGCCCACGCCGGCCACGAACACGTCCACCTTGCCCTCGGTGTCGCGCCATATCTCGGGGCCGGTATGCTCGCGGTGTGCGGAGGGGTTCGCGGGGTTGACGAACTGGCCGGGTATGAAGCTGCCCGGAGTGGACGCGGCCAGCTCCCTGGCCTTGGCTATGGCGCCCTTCATGCCCTCCGCGCCGCTGGTGAGCACCAGCTCAGCGCCGTAGGCCTTCATCAGCTGACGCCGCTCTATAGACATGGTCTCCGGCATGACGATTATCACGCGGTATCCGCGCGCCGCCGCCACCGACGCCAGGCCTATGCCCGTGTTGCCGCTGGTCGGCTCAATTATCACCGAGCCGGGCCCCAGCAGGCCCTTTTGCTCCGCATCGTCCAGCATGGCGCGCGCCACGCGGTCCTTCACGCTGCCCGCGGGGTTGAAGTATTCCAGCTTGACCAGTATGCGCGCCTTGAGTCCCAGGCGCTTCTCGGTATTGCTGAGCTCCAGCAGCGGAGTGTTGCCTATCAGCTGATCTATCGACGTATATATGCCCGACATATCTATTCGCCTCTTTCCAATTTGTTGTGCTTGCTGGGACGGCTTGCGCCGCTTTAATCCCCATCAACAACGTATGTTTATATGGATTGTACCGCCTATTTCCCCTTTTGTCAATAGGTTTTCAGGTTTTTCTGAGAAAATCATGCAGGCGGCCCTTGCGGACGATTGGGAGGGGCGTGAATGAGCCGGCAGGAGTGCGGGCGGGGCGATGGCGGGGAGTGGTCGCGTTGCGTCCGGGAGAGCATGCGCAGGGGCGGCGAGTGCGGCGGAGGGGACGTGCGGGCAGGATGGCAATCAGTCCATGCCCTTTGAAAAGGCAAAAGCGGCCTTTCGGCCGCTTCACGTCGCTGTTTTGCTTGCGGGCCCGCCCTTGCGCGGGGTCAGCCCCTATCCGCCTCGCCCGCTCCCCCGGCGGCGCAGCCGTCCCGATACGCGCCCGGGGTCACGCCCGTCACGCGCTTGAAGGCGGTGCGGAACGAATACACATGGCCGTAGCCCACGTCGAAGGCCGTCTGCTCCAGCGTGCGCCCCTCGCGCAGCAGCTGCTGCGCGCGCTCTATGCGCAGTCGCTCTATGTAGCCGGATATGTTCACGCCGGTATGCTCCTTGTAGGCATGGCTGAGATAGGTCTGCGTAAGGTTGAAGCGGTCGGCCAGCATGCTCAGGCTTATATCGGGCCGGGCATAGTTCTCGTTTATGAACTCCACCACGCCGTCCAGCCTGCGGTTGGAGCGCGCCGTGCGCCGGGGCTCCAGCGCGGCGCATACGGCCAGCAGCCGCTGCCCGGCCTGCCTGCACAGCGCGTCCGCTCCGCCGCGCTCGTCCAGCTCGCCCTC
>JBJEUC010000217.1:0-3555 GCA_051883635.1 Candidatus Fimadaptatus sp. | reverse complement strand
TGATATTCGACGACTCGCTCAGCGCTGTGGACACCGAGACCGATGCCGCCATACGCGCGGCGCTCAAAAAGCGCGGCGAGGGCATTACGACCTTCATCATCTCCCACCGCATAACCACGCTCAGCCAGGCCGACTTCATAGTGGTGCTCGACCAGGGCCGCGTGATACAGATGGGCACGCATGATGAGCTGATACGCCAGGAGGGCCTCTATCAGCGCGTGAACATGATACAGAATTCGCTGGAGGACGAGCTGGAGAAGATCAGCTGACGCGCGTCCGCAAAATAAGCAACAGGGAAGTGATAAGCCTTGCAGTTCCAGGAGGAACAGGAATATACCAAGCGATTTGACGCCGGGCTGTGGAAGCGCCTGATGTACTACTCGCGGCCGTTCTACAAGTATTTGGCGGCTGTTGCGCTGTGCATGATATGCTCGGCGCTGATGGACACGCTGTTTCCACTCATGAACCGGTACGCCATAGACACCTTTGTCACGCAGGGCACGCTGGAGGGCGTGGGCGGGTTTGCCGCGCTGTACATATTCTTCGTGCTGTTCCAGGTGGGGTGCATATTCTCGTTCATACACTTCGCCAACAAGACCGAGATAGGGCTGTGCCACCGCATACGCAAGATGGCCTTCGCCCGGCTGCAGGAGCAGCCCTTCTCCTACTACGACCACACCCCGGTGGGCTACCTCATCGCGCGCATGACCAACGACACGCAGCGCCTGGGCGACACCGTGGGCTGGACGCTGGTGGACCTGCTCTGGGGCAGCTGCTACATAGTGTTCACCGCGATAACCATGTTCTCGCTCGACTGGCGGCTCACGCTGGCCGTGCTGGCCGTGGTGCCGCCGCTGGCGGTGATATCGCTGTACTTTCAAAAGAAGATACTTTCCAGCTACCGCACCGTGCGCAAGACCAACTCCAAGATAACCGGCGCCTTCAACGAGGGCATAATGGGCGCCAAGACCACCAAGACGCTGGTGCGCGAGGACGCCAACTACGACGAGTTCCGCCAGCTCACCGGCACTATGAAGCAAAGCTCGATACGCGCGGCGGTGCTTTCGGCGCTGTTCATGCCGATAGTGGTCACTCTGGGCTCCTTCGCCACCGCCTACGTGCTGTGGAAGGGCGGCTACGACGTGTTCTCGGGCGCGATGACGATAGGCACGCTGAGCGTGTTCATATCGTACAGCATGTCCATATTCGGGCCTATACGCGATATCGCGCGCATATTTGCCGACCTGCAATCCTCGCAGGCCGCCGCCGAGCGCGTCATCACCATGATGGAGACCGAGCCCGACATACAGGACAGCCCCGAGGTCATCGAAAAGTACGGCACCGCCTTCGCGCCCAGGCGCGAGAATTGGGAGCCCATCGCGGGCGATATCGAGTTTGAAAACGTATCGTTCCAGTACAAGAAGGGCGAAAAGGTGCTCAAGAACTTCAGCCTGAAGGTGAAGCACGGCCAGACCATCGCGCTGGTGGGCGAGACCGGCTCGGGCAAGTCCACGATAGTCAACCTCATCTGCCGCTTCTACGAGCCCACCGAGGGCCGCATACTGATAGACGGCCGCGACTACCGCGAGCGCTCGCAGCTGTGGCTGCACTCCAACCTGGGGTACGTACTGCAGACCCCGCACCTGTTCACTGGCACCATCGCCGACAACATCCGCTACGGCAACCTGGACGCCACCGACGAGCAGGTGCGCCAGGCTGCGCGCATGGTGGGCGCGGAGGAGTTCATAATGCAGCTTGAGAAGGGCTACGACACCGACGTGGGCGAGGGCGGCAACCGCCTCTCCACCGGGCAGAAGCAGCTTTTGAGCTTCGCCCGCGCGCTGGTGGGCAGCCCGCGCATATTCGTGCTGGACGAGGCCACCTCCTCGGTCGATACCGAGACCGAGCAGGCGATACAGCGCGCGATAGCCTCGGCGCTGGAGGGCCGCACCAGCTTCATAATCGCGCACCGGCTCTCCACCATACGCACCGCCGACCGCATACTCGTGATACAAAACGGCGAGGTCATCGAGGAAGGCTCGCACCGCGAGCTCATCGCCCGGCGCGGCCACTACTACGACCTGTACACCAACCAGTTCCGCAGCGAGAAGGAGGCCGACCTGCTGGGCATAAAGCAGGCGGAGGACTAAGGGCAAAGCCAAGGGCAAAGCCGGCGGTCGGGATTACACCAATACCGCTTCCGCTGAAGCCCCGGCCCGGGTGGGCTATTGATGAGCTTCTTTGACAAACAGGATCCCCGCTCCGTATGGAGCGGGGATTCTGCTTGTCTGCGCGCTTTGCGCAGGGCCTATCGGGGGCAGCGGCGTCGTCAGCCGAAGAAGAAGCCCGCTGTCATGTCCAGATAATTCTGGCCGCCGTAAGCCGGATACTGCTTTTGCACCTCGGCCTTGAAGCTCTGGGCGTCGGCGCAGCCGGCCGCTATCCGCTTCAGGCTTTCGAGGTAGTCTATCTTTACGCGCGCGTCCTTCAGATCCTCCGGCGTGTAGTGGGAGGTCAGTATCAGGTCGTAGCCCCTGGCGATGTAGCCCTCAAGCTCCGCTATCATCGCATCCGCGTGCGCCGCGCCCGCGACGATGGAGTGGCAGTCATGGCCCAGCATGTGGGTGTAGACCGCGTTTATGCTGGGCAGCGCTATGTCAAAGGCCTCAGCAGTCGGCTTGATTACGAGCTCGATACCGCCTATGTTCACGCTGCCCGCGCCGAGCGTGCGGGTCACGCGATGCACGGAGCTGTCGAACGCAGCGCCGAATATGCCGGCAAAGTTGGCTATGAGCGCCTTGCCGCCGCCGTTTGCGGAATAGTCCACGGCGCTCTGCGTGGCGTATTTCGGCACATCGGGCAGGAACGTGCCGCCCGCGCCGTGATAGGATACCAGTATGCCATCGACCTTCATGTCCTTCAGGTATTCGGTCAGCTCGCGGATGTTGTCAAGGAAGCAGGGCGATTCGATTATCACCGCCCGACCGTCCTTTTCGACGATAAACACCTCGTCGTCAATGGGGTCGTTGGTCTTGTAGGCATGCAGCCTTGTGTCGCCGAAGTCGTAGACGTTCATCTCGCCCTTGGCAAGCCTTATGTGCGCAAAGTTACTCTTGTCCATGACAGTAGCCTCCCGGGGTAATTCTCTTGCGAGCCTTGGACCGGCCGCGTTCCTCAGCTCATGACTGCATTATAAGGGCAATGGTAACATTTGTAAAGTAAGCACAATATTGTGCCGTAGTTACCAAAAAGAAACCAATATGCCCGCGCGCCGCAATGTCCCGCTTGACCTATGGGCAGAGGCTGGCTTATAATGGTGCTGCGGCTGAAGAAACGTCATTGGAGGTCTGCATATGAGTGAACAGAAAGCAAGGAGCGCTCTGCCCGCCTGCCCGGTGGAGACCACCCTTATGCTCATCGGCGACAAGTGGAAGGTGCTGATACTGCGGGATCTGATGCACGGCACACTGCGCTTTGGCGAGCTGAAAAAGTCCATAGGCACGGTGACGCAGAAGGTGCTGACCGCCCAGCTCCGGGACATGGAGCAGGAGGGCC
>JBJEUC010000216.1:0-3558 GCA_051883635.1 Candidatus Fimadaptatus sp. | reverse complement strand
ACGCGGCTATGGCGCGCGGCGGGGCGTACAGCTACGCCGACGCGCACGGGGCCCGCGCCGTGCAGTACGCGCGCGTGACGGCCATTGCGCGCGCCCTGCTCGATGCGCTTAGCCCGGCGTTCGACGCGGGCGAGCTGGATAGGGCCCGTGAGCTTGCGGCGCTGGCCGCCGCGCTTTGCGACAGCGATGCGGACGACGCGGAGCTTTCCAGGGCGGTGGAGCGTCTGCCCGGGCTGGACGAGCGCCTGCGCGGCATGCTCTCCGGCATATGCCGGGCGCTGCGCAGCGCGGACAACGCGGCGATATGCGCCGCGCTCATGCCCGAGGGCGACGCGCCAGGGCGCGACGAGGAGATGTTCCTGCCCGAACCGGCCGCAGGCGAGGAGCTGGCGGCCGACGAGTTCGCGCCGTCCGATGAATACGAATACGAGCCCGCCGAGCAGGAGTGGGAGGAGCCCGGCGCGGCCGGGCCGGCCGAGGGCGCGCCGGAGCCGGCTCCCGAGGCCGACGAGGGCCCGGCGCAGTACGTGCGCGCGTGCCTTGAGCAGGGCGGACGCGCGGGCGTGCCGCTGGAGATGCGCGTCGCAGCCATACTGGCGCTGGCCCGGGCGCTGGGCGGCGAGCGGCTGCAGGACGTGAGCGTGCGGCTGGGCGGGCGCGGGCTGATAGTGCGCGCCGTGCCCCGGGCAAGCGCGCTGCTGGAGACGCTGGAGTTCAAATACCGCGCGGAGCTGTTTGAGCGCGCCTTCGGCATACGGGCTCGGCTCAAGCTGGTAAAGCGCCGCCCGGGCGCGGGCAACAGGTGAATGCAAGGAGCGTTATAAATGGAAGCTACTCAGAACAGGAAGGCCAATGAGACCATGTGGCCCAAGGAGGACTTTTTCAATCGTGAGCTGTCCTGGCTGGAGTTCAACCAGCGCGTGCTGGACCAGGCCCGGGCGGAATCCGAGGACGCGGCGCGCCGCCATCCGGTGTTCGAGCGCATGAAGTTTTTGTCGATAACGTCCAGCAATCTGGACGAGTTCTTCATGGTGCGCGTGGCCTCGCTCAACGACCAGTACCAGGCCGGCTACAACCGGCCCGACCCCTCCGGCCTCACGCCGCGCATGCAGCTGGACGCGATATCCCGGCGCGCGCACGACATGGTGTCGGATATGTACCGCGTGTTCCGCCAGCAGATACTGCCCGAGCTGCGCAAGAGCGGCATCCGCCTGCTGGCCGACGGCCAGCTCACCGACGGGCAGCGCGCCTATCTGGACGATTACTTCGAGCAGCAGGTCTACCCGGTGCTCACGCCCATGGCGGTGGACTCGTCGCGCCCCTTCCCGCTGATACTGTCAAAATCGCTCAACCTGGGCGTGCTGCTGGAGGACGAGGAGTACCCCGATGAGCCCAGCTTCGCCACGGTGCAGGTGCCCTCCGTGCTGGACAGGGTGGTGTACCTGCCGCGCGGCGAGGGCGACGAGGGCGTTATGGCCATGCTGCTGGAGCAGGTCATCTCGCGCAACGTGGCCCGGCTGTTCCCGGGGCGCAAGGTCATCTGCTGCTACCCCTACCGCGTCACGCGCAACGCGGACATGACCATAGACGAGGAGGGCGCCGAGGACCTGCTGCAGGAGATAGAAAAGTCGCTCAAGCAGCGCAGGTGGGGCGCCGTGATACGCCTGGAGATAGACCACCGCGCCGACAAGCGCCTGCTGGACACGCTCACCGACGCGCTGGAGGTGGACCCGGGCTTCGTGTTCAGCATACACGGCCCGCTCAATCTGGATTTCCTCATGAAGAGCCTCTACAAGCTCGACTATCCGCAGCTCAAGTACGCGCCCTATTCGCCCCGCAGGCTCGACCGCGCGCAGGCGCTCAAGCCATCATCCGGCTTTACGCCCATAGAGCCGGGCGCGGCCGCGGCGCATACCGAACCGGCCACCATGTTCGACCGGATAGCGGCGGGCGACGTGCTGCTCTTCCATCCGTATGACAGCTTTGAGCCGGTAATAGACTTTATACGCGAGGCGGCGCGCGACCCAAACGTCTTGGCGATAAAGCAGACGCTCTACCGCGTCAGCGGCGACAGCCCCATAGTGGCGGCGCTCATGGAGGCGGCCGAAAACGGCAAGCAGGTCACGGCGCTGCTCGAGGTCAAGGCCCGCTTTGACGAGGAGAACAACATCCACTGGGGCAAGCGCCTGGAGCAGGCCGGCGCGCACGTCATATACGGCCTGGTGGGGCTCAAGACCCACTCCAAGATAACGCTCATAGTCCGCCGCGAGGGCGGGCGCATCCGCCGCTACGTGCATCTGGGCACGGGCAACTACAACGATGTGACCGCGAACATCTACACCGACCATGGACTTATGACCTGCCGCCCCGATATCGGCGAGGACGCCTCGGCGTTCTTCAACATGCTAACCGGGTACAGCGAGCAGACTTCGCTCAAGAAGCTCATCGCCGCGCCGCACATGCTGCGCGACCGCATGACCGCGCTCATACGCCGCGAGACCGAGGCGGCGCGCGCGGGCCAGCGCGCGGGCATATTCATGAAGATGAACTCGCTCGTGGACGAAAGGATAATCGCCGCGCTGTACGAGGCCAGCTGCGCCGGCGTGCGCGTGCGGCTCATCGTGCGCGGCATATGCTGCCTGGTGCCGGGCGTGCCCGGCGTGAGCGACAACATCTGCGTGCGCTCGATAGTGGGCCGCTACCTGGAGCACAGCCGCGCTTTCATATTCCGCAACGGCGGCGACGAGGAGGTCTATCTGGCCAGCGCAGACATGATGCCGCGCAATCTCAACCGCCGCGTGGAGCTGATGTTCCCGGTGGAGGATCCGGTGCTGCGCCTGAGGATAAAGAAGCTCATGCGCGCGCAGTGGCGCGACAACGTGCAGGCGCGCGAGCTGGCCCCGGACGGCCGCTACTATCCCGTGAGCGGGGGCAAATCGCCCTTCTCCTCGCAGGACTTCTGCATGGAGAGCGACGAGGTATGACCGCGCGGCGCACGGCGCGCCGCCCTGAGTGCAAGGAGGAATTATCGTGTCAGGCGACCCAATAGTCGGCCAATTACTTCTGCAGCTGGTGCTGATACTTGTCAATGCGTTCTTCGCGGCGACCGAGATAGCGCTCCTGTCGGTGAACGAAAACCGGCTGGAAAAGAGCGCTGAGGAGGGCGATAAGCGCGCATCCAAACTGCTTGAGACCGTGCGCAAGCCCGACAGCTTCCTTTCGGCCATACAGATAGGCATAACGCTGGCCGGGTTCCTGGGCTCGGCGTTCGCGGCCGAGAACTTCGCCGGCCGCTTGGTCGCATGGCTGGTGGACGGCCTGCACGTCACTGTGCCGGCGGAAACGCTGGAGGCGGTGAGCGTGGTGCTCATCACGCTGGTGCTGAGCTACTTTACGCTGGTGCTGGGCGAGCTGGTGCCCAAGCGCGTGGCCATGTACGCGCCGGACAAGGTCGCGCGCCTGGCGCTGGGCGTGATATCGGCGCTGGAAAAGGCGCTGCGCCCGGCCATCTGGCTCATGAGCAAGTCCACCAACGCCGTGCTGCGCCTCATGCGCATC
>JBJEUC010000215.1:0-3563 GCA_051883635.1 Candidatus Fimadaptatus sp. | reverse complement strand
GTTCTTCAGACCATGCCGCACCTGATACTGCCGCGCTGCGCGACATATCGTCATGGGGATGAGCAGCGTCCCTCCCGCCGTATGCGCTTCTCTCGCACAACGCCGCCGGACGGTCTGCATCGGCGCAGGCGCACGGCTTTGCCGCCTTGCGACTGCCGCCGCGCGGCAAGCACATCGCAACGGGAATGCGCGTCGCCCGCGCCGGGTTCGGGGTTCTTCAGAGCACACTGCCGTAACGCGCGTATGTCTGCGCCCGGCGCTCCTGTCAAAATTTCCGCCATGAGATGAGCATCGCCCAGCCTCCTGCCCTCCCCCTTCACGCCGCCAGCAGCGCGCGCACGGCCGCGCCCAGCGCGCCTATCAGCATTATCGCCAGCGCCGCCGCACCCAGTACCGCCGCCATGAGCGTGCGCAGCACCCGCGCCATGCCCTCCGCCATGTCGCCCAGCCGCTCCGCGCCCAGCAGCTGACTCAGCGCCGCGCAGATGCGGTAGGAGAACAGCGCCGCCGCCAGGGTGAGCGCCGGCCGCGCGGCGCCCATCACCAGCAGCAGCGCGCCGCAGGAGCCCAGCACGCCCTGCACCATGCGGCAGCTCGCCGCCATCACCTCAACCGTGTCCTTTATCTGGCCGCCCACCACCGGCACCAGATTGTCCAGCGCGTACTTGGTCGCCCGCACCGACACGCCGTCTATGTCCGCGCCCAGCGAGCCGTTCACCGTCACCGCGCCCAGCGCCACTACCAGCGCCGAGCCCACCAGAAAGCCGCACAGCGTGCGCGTCAGCTCCGCCGCGCGCATGAGCTTCACGCGCGGGTTGAGGCCCGCGCATATCTCCAGCGCCGCGCTCGCCATCGCCAGACCCGTCACGCAGTCGCGCCCCAGGCGCAGCGCCGTGCCCGCCGCGGCCGCCAGCGTGCCGCCCATAAGGCCCGCCGTGGCCTGCGCGCCCAGCGCCGCCGTCACGCCCGTGCTCAGCGGCATGAGCGCGTCCAGCAGCTCGCCCATGCCGCCTATGGCCTCCCGCGCACCGCGCGCCAGCGCCGCCACGTCGCCCGCGACCAGCGATGCCGCCACGCACACACAAGCCGTCTCGCTCACGCGCGCGCCCGCACCCTCGCCGCACAGCCGCGCGCCCACGCTGCCCAGCGCCGCGCAGGCCCCCAGCGCCAGCATGAACGCCGCCCGGCCGCGCAGCAGCTCCGCCGCCAGCGCCGAAAGCGCCCGCATGAGCGCCTCCGCGTCCAGCCCGTCGCCCGAGAGCATGCGCTCAAGCAGCCCGCGCACGCCCTCCTCGCCGGTCAGCCGCCCGGCAGCAGCCTCCAGTGCGCTCATGTCCATCGCATCAAGCCGCGCCCGGGCCGCGTCGCCTATCGCCGCGCCCGCTTCGGCCGCGCGCGCGTCCAGCTCCGCCCCGTCGTCCGCCCGGGCACATGCGCCCGCCGCCAGCAGCCAGAGCGCCGCCGCCAGCGCCGCCCATATGCGCGCGCGCCTCATGCCGTCAGCTCCAGCGCGCTGTCCAGTATGGAGGCGAGCATGGGCAGCGCCATCAGCGTGAGTATCAGCCGCGCGCCCAGCTCCACCTTGCAGGCCAGCGCGCCCTGGTCCGCGTCGCGGCACACCTGCGCGCCGAACTCGCCCAGCAGCGCCACCCCCAGCACCTTGCACAGCGTGCCCACAAAGCCGCCGCTCAGCCCGGCGCGCCCGCCCAGCGACGCCATCGCGTCCACCACCTCCCACAGCCCCGCCGCGTAGGACATGAGCAGCGCCGCGCCCGCGAACAGCGTGAGCGCCAGCGACATCTCGGGGCGCGTCTGCTTCACCACCACGCACATCAGCGCCGCTATCGCCGCAAAGGCCACTATCCTGTCTATCGCCATGCGCTGCCGCCTCCTTCCGGGCTATGGGTACCGCCGGGTCTGTCTATGGGGAATACGTTTGGGTGAAGGGAGAGGGGATGGGTTTTGGGGGCTGTGTTATCGCCATGCGCAGATTACACCTTTCGGACTGTGGGCATAGCCGGGTTCGGCTGCAGGGTGAATGCGCGCTTGGCTGGGGGAAGTGAGCTGCGCTGCCGGGTTCGCCGTTGTCCCATCCATTGCCACGCGCCGCTCCCATCCCGACCCGCATTTGTTCCCCAGCCCGCTCACATACCGAGCGCGCTCTTGGCCGGGGAAACGAGCTACTATATCGGATTCGCCGCTATCCCATCCAGTGACATGCGCTGCTCCCCTCCCGGCCCGCTTTTGTTCCCCAGTCCGCTCACATACCGAGCGCGCTCTTGGCTTGAGGGAAGCAAGCTGCGATATCGGGTTCGCCGCTACCACGGCCAGCGCCATGCGCCGCTCCCACCCCGGCCCGCTTTTGTTCCCCAGTCCGTTCACAGGCCGAATGCGCTTTGGGCCGATGGATATCATGTTCACCGTTATCGTCATGCGCCGCTCTACCTTCCGACTTGCGGGCACATCCAAGTTTGCTCACAGCCCGAACACGCTCTTGACTGTAGAAAAGAGTATCGTCACCGGGTTCGCCTCTATCCCGTCCAGCGCCATGCGCTGTTCAACCTCCCGGCCTATGGGTATATCCAGGTTAGGTCGCAGAGCGAACGCGTGCTTGGCTGGGGGAAGCGAGTTGCGATGTTTGGTTCTCCGCTATCCCGTCCAGTGCCACGCACCGCTCCATCCCCCGGCCTCCATGCATACCCATCCCCTCACAGCCCAAACACGCTCTTTACCGACGAAAACAGCTGCGCTATCAGGTTCACCACTATCAGCAGCACTATCACCAGCCCGGCCACGCCCGTGAGCGTCGCCATGTCCTCGCGGCCCGTGCGCTCCAGCACCTGCCCCAGCACCGCCACCAGTATGCCTATCGCGGCTATCTTGAAAACCATGTCTATGCTCACGGCCGCACCCCCGCTATATCACGAGTATCGCCGCCAGCATGCCGCCCAGCGAGCCCAGCGTGGTGTAGACGCGCGCGTTCTTTTCCAGATCCGCGCGCGCGTTGGCGACGCAGCGCTCGAGCCCCGCGCGCGCCTGCGCAAAGGCCGCGCGCTGCCGCTCCAGGTCCAGCGTGCCCAGCTCGGGCATCAGCGCCGACAGCACGTCCGTGTCCTCGGGCATGAGCGGCACCGTGCGCGCGTTCTTCATCAGCAGCGCCCAGGTAGCGCGCATGTCGCCGGAGGCCATGAGCGCGTTGAGCCACACGCGGCACTTGTCCGCGCCCCTGTACGCCGCCAGCGCCTCGCGGGCCGGGCGCAGCCTTGCGCACATCTCCTGCTCTATCGCGTCCAGCGCCGCCATCCACGCCTCCAGCAGCTTCACCCGCGCCCGCATGCGCATGACCAGCGTAAGGCCCGTCATAAAGCAGGCAAAGCCGATAAGTCCCGCCGCCGCTATCCTCACAGCGCCCTCCCCCTTCCGTCATACACCCGCACGCCCTCGCCCGGGCGCGGCCCGCCTATCGCTATCAGCCGCTCGAACAGCCCCGCGCGCAGCGCTTCGGCCAGCTCGCCGCGCGCGGCCGCCCGCGCGGGCGTATCGGCGTGCGCGCTGGCCACCAC
>JBJEUC010000214.1:0-3571 GCA_051883635.1 Candidatus Fimadaptatus sp. | reverse complement strand
AGCGCGCCCCGCGCGCCGCATCCCGCGGGCGGACGGCCCCTGCCTGCGCAGAGCGCGCCCGCAAGGCCCCCGCGCCCCGCAGCGCCGGCAATGCCGGTCGCGCCCGCGCCGCAGGACGAGGAAGCGATGGAGAACCTGATAGTGGGCCGCAACCCGATACGCGAGGCGGTCAAGTCGGGCCGCGACATAGAGCGCATACTCGTACAGCGCGGCGAGCTTTCGGGCAGCGCGCGGGAGATAATCGCCCGGGCGCGGGAGCGCCGCATAGTTGTGCAGGAGGTGGACAAGGCCCGCCTGGACGCGATATACGCCAATCATCAGGGCATGATAGCCTACGCCTCGGCGGCGGGCTATTCCACCGTGGACGACATGCTGGCCCTTGCGCGCGAAAGGGGCGAGGAGCCCTTCCTGATAGTGCTGGACGGCATAACCGACCCGCACAACCTGGGCGCGATAATCCGCACGGCCGAGTGCGCCGGAGCGCACGGCGTGATACTGCAGCAGCGCCGCAGCGTGGGCCTCACCCCGGCGGCGGTCAAGGCGGCTGCGGGCGCGGCCGAGTACATGAAGGTGGCCAAGGTGGTCAACATAACCCGCACGCTCGCCGAGCTCAAGTCGCAGGGCATATGGGTGATAGGCGCGGATATGGACGGACAGCCGCTCAGGGACACCGACCTGAAGGGCGCGGCGGCTCTGGTGATAGGCGCGGAGGGCGAGGGCATCTCCCGTCTGGTCAGGGACGAGTGCGACCTGATAGTGTCGCTGCCCATGCGCGGGCATATACAGTCGCTCAACGCGTCGGTGGCGGCGGGCGTGCTGATGTACGCGGTGCGCGCGGCGCGCGGGGACTGAAGTGAAGAACGTGCTGCTCGTGGACGGCTATAACGTGATGGGCGCATGGCCGCAGCTTACGCGCGGCCGTTCGCTGGGCGACGCGCGCGACGAGCTGATCCACAGACTGAGCGATTACGCCGGCTTTACCGGCCAGCGGGTGATACTGGTGTTCGACGCATGGCAGTCGGACGCCACGTTCTCCTCGGTAGAGCACAGCCCGGCGCTGGAGATAGTCTACACGGCCTCGGGCGAGACGGCCGACCACTACATAGAGCGCGCCAGCGCCGAGCTGGCCGAACAGGTCGCGGCCGAGCGCGTGAAGCTGCGCGTGGCCTCGTCCGACGGCGTGGAGCAGACCGTGGTGCTGGGCCGGGGCGCGCTGCGCATATCCTCGCGCGAGCTGATACGGGAGATGCAGCGGGTGAAGGCCGACGAGGCGCGGCTGATAAACGAGCGCCCGATAAAGAACCATCCGCTCATGGGCCGCCTGCCGGACGACGTGCAGGCCCGCCTGGAGCAGATGCGCCGAGGCAAGATCTGACAGGGAGAGGGGAAAGCCCATGGGAGAAATGGAGAGCAGGACCGACGAGGAGCTGGCGCTGCTGGCCCAGCAGGGCGACGAGGACGCGCTGGAATACCTACTTAATAAATATAAAAACTTTGTTCGGTCCAAGGCACGCTCGTATTTCCTCATAGGGGCCGACCACGAGGACATAGTGCAGGAGGGCATGATCGGGCTTTACAAGGCCATACGCGACTTTAAGCCCGAAAAGCTCTCCTCGTTCCGCGCGTTTGCCGAGCTGTGCATAACGCGCCAGATAATCACGGCAATAAAGACCGCCACCCGGCAAAAGCACATACCGCTCAACTCGTATGTGTCGCTCAACAAGCCCATATACGACGAGGAGTCCGACCGCACGCTGCTGGACGTGATAACCGAGGGGCGCGTGGCCAATCCCGAGGACATGCTCATCAGCCAGGAGGACGTGGGGCTGATAGAGGACCGCATCGGCCAGATGCTCTCCTCGCTCGAGCGGGAGGTGCTCTCGGCCTATCTGGACGGCAAGAGCTATCAGGAGATAGCGCTGGAGCTGGACCGGCATGTGAAGTCGATAGACAACGCGCTGCAGCGGGTCAAGCGCAAGCTGGAAAAGTTCTTGGCCGAAAACGGCGGCGCATAGGCGGTATGAGCGCCGCAAGACCCGCGATTTGCCCCTGCCCAGTGTAAAAATTCACCCAAAACCGGGCAAACGGATAAAAGTTTGAACAAGAGGTGTTGACAAAACCGGGCATTTCGGATACAATAAACGTCGTGTAGACGGGCGTGCGGGTGTAGCTCAATGGCAGAGCTCCAGCTTCCCAAGCTGATCACGTGGGTTCGATTCCCATCACCCGCTCCACTTTCCACCGTAAAGCGCCCGGCTCTTTATTGGGCGGGGCGCTTGTTTCATACTCGGGCAACCCCGAGCGGAAGCGGGCGCCACAATACTAGGGCGGGGCGAGCGGTTATAGAGCCGCCCCATGAATTAAAGGAGGAGATTCCAATGGCGAAGGCAAAGTTTGAGCGCACGAAGCCTCACGTAAACATCGGTACTATCGGTCACGTTGACCACGGCAAGACGACCCTGACGGCGGCTATCACGATGGTGCTGTCCAGCCTGGGCGAGGCCGAGGCCATGCGCTACGACCAGATCGACAAGGCTCCCGAAGAGAAGGCGCGCGGAATCACGATAAACACCGCGCACGTAGAGTATCAGACCGAGCATCGTCACTACGCTCACGTCGACTGCCCCGGCCACGCTGACTATGTCAAGAACATGATCACCGGTGCGGCGCAGATGGACGGCGCTATCCTGGTCGTATCCGCTGCTGACGGCCCCATGCCCCAGACCCGCGAGCACATACTGCTGGCCCGTCAGGTCGGCGTGCCCTACATCGTAGTGTTCCTGAACAAGTGCGACATGGTCGACGACGAGGAACTGCTCGAGCTGGTCGAGATGGAAGTGCGCGAGCTGCTGAGCAGCTACGACTTCCCGGGCGACGACACCCCGATCGTGAAGGGCTCCGCGCTGGTTGCGCTGGAGTACATGACCACGGGCGCCGGCGCGGGCGCGGATGCGGACACCATCAAGGCCGCTCCCGAGACCCAGTGCATCTTCCAGCTGATGGATGCTGTTGACAGCTACATTCCCGCTCCCGAGCGCGCTACCGACAAGCCCTTCCTGATGCCTGTTGAGGACGTGTTCACCATCACTGGCCGCGGCACCGTTGCGACCGGTCGTGTAGAGCGCGGCCAGGTGAAGGTCGGCGACACGGTAGAGATAGTCGGTCTGCAGGACAAGCCCAAGAGCACCGTCGTTACCGGCGTTGAGATGTTCCGCAAGACCCTGGACTACGCCGAGGCGGGCGACAACATCGGCGCCCTGCTGCGCGGCGTGCAGCGTACCGACATCGAGCGCGGCCAGGTTCTGGCCAAGCCCGGCACGATACATCCCCACACCCACTTCATCGGTCAGGTGTACGTGCTGACCAAGGAAGAAGGCGGCCGTCATACCCCGTTCTTCAACGGCTATCGTCCGCAGTTCTACTTCCGCACCACCGACGTTACCGGCAACATCAAGCTGCCCGACGGCGTCGAGATGGTAATGCCCGGCGATAACATCGACATGGAGATAACCCTGATCACGCCTATCGCTATCGAGGAAGGTCTGCGCTTCGCTATCCGCGAGGGCGGCCG
>JBJEUC010000213.1:0-3576 GCA_051883635.1 Candidatus Fimadaptatus sp. | reverse complement strand
ACCTCAACGGAGGTCTGGCCGTCGGCGGCGGTGGAGAAGATCTGGCTCTTCTTGGTGGGGATGGTGGTGTTGCGGTCTATGAGGCGGGTGAACACGCCGCCCATGGTCTCGATGCCCAGGCTCAGCGGGGTCACATCGATAAGCACGACGTCCTTCACGTCGCCGCCGATTATGCCGCCCTGTATGGCCGCGCCCACGGCCACGCACTCATCGGGGTTGATGCCGCGGAAGGGCTCCTTGCCGGTAACGCGCTGTACGGCCTCCTGCACGGCGGGTATGCGGGTGGAGCCGCCCACCAGTATGACCTTGTCTATCTTGGAGGCGGTGAGGCCGGCGTCATGCAGCGCCTGGTTCACCGGGCCGATGGTCTTTTCCACCAGGTCGGCGGTCAGCTCGTTGAACTTGGCGCGGGTCAGCGTCATTTCCAGATGGAGGGGAGTGCCGCCCTGCATCGTTATGAAGGGCAGGTTAATCTGGGTGGAGGTCACGCCGGACAGCTCTATCTTGGCCTTTTCGGCTTCGTCCTTGAGGCGCTGCATGGCGGTGGCGTCCTGGCTCAGGTCGATGTTGTGCTCGCGGCGGAACTCGCTGACCATGTAGTCGATGACGCGCTTGTCGAAGTCATCGCCGCCCAGGCGGTTGTTGCCCGCGGTGGCCAGCACCTGGAACACGCCGTCGCCTATCTCCAGCAGCGATACATCGAAGGTGCCGCCGCCCAGGTCATATACCAGTATGGTGTGAGCGTCCTCCTTGTCCAGGCCGTAGGCCAGGGACGCGGCGGTCGGCTCGTTGATTATGCGCTTTACGTCCAGACCGGCTATGCGGCCGGCGTCCTTGGTGGCCTGGCGCTGCGCGTCGGTGAAGTAGGCAGGCACGGTGATGACCGCGTCGGTGACTTTCTCGCCCAGATAGGCCTCCGCATCGGCCTTGAGCTTCTGCAGTATCATCGCGGATATCTCCTGGGGAGTGTAGCCCTTGCCGTCGATGGTCACCTTGTAGTCGGTGCCCATCTCGCGCTTGATGGACGATATGGTACGGTCAGGGTTCATGACGGCCTGGCGCTTGGCCACCTGGCCCACCAGGCGCTCGCCGTTCTTGGCGAAGGCCACTACGGAAGGAGTGGTGCGCGCGCCTTCGGCGTTGGCTATTACGACGGGCTCGCCGCCTTCCATGACGGCCACACAGGAATTGGTAGTACCAAGGTCTATGCCTATAGTCTTGCTCATAAGAATGCCTCCCAAATATTCAAAATCGATAAACTTTCCAATCTATTCAATGCGGCCTGCGCCGCAGGGGGTGGCTCAGTCCTCTATCACCTTTACCATCGGGTGGCGCAGCATCCTGCCCTTGACCCGATAACCGGTCTGCAGCACCTCGCAGATGGTGCCCGGCTCGCCCTCGGCCGCGTCGGCCGACACCCGCAGCACGGCGTTGTGCTCGTTGGGGTCGAAGGTCTCGCCCAGGGGCTTTACCTCCTCCATGCCGCGCTTGCCCAGCGCGTCCATCAGCTGCTTCTGTATCATCCGCACGCCGCCCAGCAGGGCCTGCGCGTCGCCGGTGTTCTCGGCGGCGGCTATCGCGCGCTCGAAGTTGTCCAGCACGGGCAGCAGCGCCTTGATGCAGTCGGCGTTGCCGTCATCGTAGCTTTCGGCGCGCACGTTGGCGTTGCGCTTTTTGAAGTTCTCGAAGTCGGCGCGCGCGCGCGTAGCTATGTCAAGGTACTCGTCGCGCTGCCGCACGGCGGTCTCCAGCGCCTCGGCCCAGTCCTTCACGGTGGGCTCGGCGCCCTCGGCCGCGGTATCGGCCTGGGCGGGCTCGCTCTGCGGCTCGGCGGCCGCAGCGCTTTGCTGCTCCCCGGTTGCGGCGCTCTGCTTTTCGAGCGCTTCGTCCTCGCGATTTATCTCTATATCCAACTCATCCACCTCAATTCATCAGCGCCCGGACAGTATGTCGCTGAGCGACTTGCCCATGTAGTCCAGCACTGCAATGACCTTTCCGTAATTCATTCGCGTGGGGCCTATTATGCCTATTGTGCCCACGTTGTTGTCGCCTATCCGGTATGTGGCCGTCACCAGCGAGCAGTCCTGCATCTCGGGCACGTTGTTCTCGGGGCCTATGCGCACGGTGAACTCCATGCGGCTGTTGCCCTTGAGCATACCGGCCAGCATCTCGCGGTTCTCCAGCGTCCTCAGCACCATGCGCGCCTTGTCTATGTCGGAATACTCGGGGTATTCCAGCATGTTGGCCGGGCCGCCTATCACCATGTCCTCCGGACCCGTGGCGTCGGCCGCGGCATCCGCCGCGCCCATCAGCGCGCTGAAGAGGCTGTCGTCGTGCAGGCGTTCCTGCACGCTGGCCAGCGCCTGCTTCAGCTGGTTGAGCGGCAGGCCCTCCAGCTGATCGCTCAGCAGCTTGGATATCATGTAGAGGTGATCCGGCTCCAGGTCGGGGCTGTAATTTATCATCGCGTCGCGCACTATGCCCGAATCGGTGACTATCACCATCAGGCCCACGCCCGGCGAGACCGGCACCACCTGCAGCCGCTTTATGCGCAGGCAGGCCGCCTGCGGCGCGGTCACTATAGATGTGTAGCGCGTCACGTCCGACAGCACCTGCGCCGCCTGGCGCACCACCTCCTCCACCTGACCCACGCGGCTGGTGAAGTGGCTGCGTATGCCGTCTATCTCCTCGCTGGTGAGCGGCACCACCTTCATAAGCCTGTCGACGTACAGCCGGTACGCCTTGTGCGAAGGTATGCGCCCGCTGGAGGTGTGTATGTGGGCCAGGTACCCCAGTTCCTCCAGGTCGCTCATCTCGTTGCGGATAGTGGCCGCACTGTACCCCACGCCGGATTTGCGCGATATCGTGCGCGAACCCACGGGTGCGGCCGTCATTATATAATCGTCGATAAGCGCCTTGAGTATCTGAAACTTGCGCTCGTCGATCTCCATCGGCTCACCCCCGCTTTCCTCCATATTATGCCCCGCTTTCAAGCCTGCGGGCTGCGGCTGTGCGCCGCGCCCTCCTGTTAGCACTCTCACTTGTCGAGTGCTAACCGTTGCCTATATGATATACCTTCCGGCCTCTTTTGTCAATAGGTCAGAGACAGTCAAACTGACTTTTTTTGTAACTGTTCTGTAAATTGATTATTGTGGGTGAGGCGGGATGCCTCCGCATACGGACGGCTCATTGCCTCTCATCCAACGCCTCCATTATATCCACCAGCACCGAGTTCTGCAGCAGCAGCCCGCGCCCGGTAAGCGCAAAGCGCCCCCCGTCGAGCACGGCCAGCCCCTTTTGCGCAAGCCGCTCCAGCTCGGGCATCAGGCGGCGCAGCAGCGCGTCGCCGTGGCGCGCCGCGAACTCGCCAAGGTCCACGCCCGCCGTCATGCGCGTGCCCAGCATCAGCGTGTCGAAGGCGTCGTCAGCGGGCGCGAGAGCGAGGCTGCCCGAGCGGCCGCTGCCGCACCGCTCGACGCGCTCCATGTACTCATCAAGGTCGTCGGCATTGTAGAGGCGCTCGTCGCCCAGCCGCGAGTGCGCGGCGCAGCCCACGCCCAGGTACTGCCCGTTGCG
>JBJEUC010000212.1:0-3595 GCA_051883635.1 Candidatus Fimadaptatus sp. | reverse complement strand
ATCGGAAGTGACTGCGTGCACGTCACTTCCGGCATTTTTCTCCGCAAACGTTTACGTTTGCGGAGAAAAATGCTTTCCCGTTACGGTCGCCGCCCGGAAATTCCGCAGAATTTCAGGCGACCGGCCCTTCGCGGTGAAAGACCTCCGGTCTTTCACCGCTCTGAGCGCGGAAGGAACGCCGCCCTCACGCGCTTAATTTGCGCAAAGCGCCGCGCGCTCACCACTTGCGCCAGGTGCGCGGGGTCAGCAGCAGCAGCACCGGGAATATCTCCAGCCTGCCCGCCAGCATGTCGAATATCAGCACTATCTTGGCCAGCGGTGTGAACATGGCGTAGTTCTGCGACGGCCCCACCAGCTCCAGGCCGGGGCCGATGTTGTTGAAGCAGGCCAGCACGGCCGTCAAATTGGTGGTCATCGAAAGGCCGTCCAGCGATATCAGCACAAAGCTCACCATGATTATCAGCACATAGGCCGAGAGGTAGGCATTGGTGCGCTCCAGTATCTTCTCGTCCACGGCGTGGCCGCTTATGCGCACCACCTGCACGTTCTGCGGGTGCAGCACCTGGTTGATGTTGCGGCACAGCAGCTTTATCAGCAGCATCACGCGGCTGCACTTGAGCCCGCCGCCGGTGCTGCCCGCGCAGGCGCCTATCACCATCAGGCACAGCAGTATCGCCTTGGAGAAGCTGGGCCACAGGTCGAAGTCGGTCGTGGCAAACCCGGTCGTGGTCATTATCGACGACACCTGGAAGGCCGCGTGCCGCACGGAATCGCCCCACGAGCCGTACATGGAGCGGATGTCCAGCGTTATCAGCGCCACACTCAGCACCGCCACGCCCACGTACAGCCTCAGCTCCTCGTCGTGCTCTATCGGCCGTATGCGCCGCATGACCATGAAGTAGTATATGTTGAAGTTGACGCCGAACAGGAACATGAATATTGTGCAGACGTTCTGCACATAGGGGCTGTAGCCCGCTATGCTGTCGTTCTTTATGCCGAAGCCGCCGGTGCCGGCCGTGCCGAAGGCCGTGCAGACCGCGTCGAACAGCGGCATGCCGTCCAGCAGCAGGAAGCCCACGTTGAGCACGGTGAGCAGCATGTACAGCACGTAGAGTATCATGGCCGTCTGCTTCATCTTGGGCACCAGCTTGCCCACGTTGGGGCCCGGGCTCTCCGCGCGCAGCAGGTGCATCGAGTAGCTGCTCGTGCTGGAGCGCCCGCTCATGGGCAGGAGCGCCAGCAAAAACACCAGCACGCCCATTCCGCCCAGCCAGTGGCTGAAGCTGCGCCAGTACAAAAGCCCCCGGGACATGCCCTCGACGTTCGTGAGTATCGACGCGCCGGTCGTGGTAAAGCCCGACACTATCTCAAACAGCGCGTCTATGAACGCCGGTATCTCGCCCGACAGCCAGAAGGGCAGGCAGCCGAACAGGCTCATCACTATCCAGTTTATGCCCACGCACACCAGTCCGTCGCGCGCGAACATGCCGGGCCTGGCCTTGCGGCAGACGAGATTGAGCACGCCCGCCGCCAGCAATGTGGCTATCATGCTTACGCTCAGCGCCCGGCCCGCCATTATCTCGTCGCAAAAGGCGCTTATCAGCACTGCGGGCAGCATGAACGCCGCCTCTATCGCCAGTATCCATGAGGTGATGCGCCCTATCATCTTATAGTTCATTGCCGACCTCGATCATGCAAACATCTCATTCAGGTTGTGTATTATGGTGTCGCCGGTGGTGACTATCACCAGCGTGTCGCCCCTGTCAAAGGAGGCGTCGCCCCCGGGTATGATGGTCTTGCCGCCCTTGGTTATGCACACTATCAGCACGTTCCTGCGCAGGCGAATGTGGCGCAGCGGCTCGCCGCAGTGCAGCGTGCTGTCGTCCACGCGGAACTCGACCGCCTCCACCTGGCCGTTGGCTATCGCGTGTACCGCCACGGCGGCGCCCACCTGGTTCTGCATGGCGCGCACGTAGCGCACTATCGTGTTGCAGCACAGCTCCTTGGGGCTCACCAGGCTGCCCAGCGGCAGGCTGTCGATTATCTCGCTGTTGTCCAGCCGGCCGAGCTTTGTGACTATGTGGGGCACGTTGCGGCTGTGGCCGTAGAGCGAAATGACCATGTTGAGCTCGTCCAGCCCGGTTATCGTCACCAGCGCGTCGCAGTCGTCCAGGTTCTCGCTTTCCAGCGTGCGCGGATTGCTGGCGTCGCCGTGTATTATGCTGGCGTCCGGCAGCATGTCGGCCAGCTGACGGCAGCGCTCGGCGTCCTGCTCGATTATCTGCACCGCTATGCCGCCCATCAGCAGCCGGTTTGCCAGATAGTAGCCCACCCGGCCGCCGCCGCACAGTATGGCGCGCCTGACCTTGCGGCGGATTATGCCCAGATTGTCCAGGAGCGTGGTCAGGTTGTTGGTCGAGGCGGTCACGAATATGCGGTCGTTCGCCTTGAGCACGTAGTTGCCGTCCGGGGCCACGGAGTGGCCCTCGCGCAGCACCGCGCAGACCAGCACCTTGCACTTGACTATGCTGCTGAGGTTCTGCAGCCGTATGTTGCACAGCTTGCTGTGCTCGTCCACCATCAGCTCCACTATCTCCACGCGGCCCTTGGCGAAGGTGTCGCGCTTTAGGAATCCCGGATACTTGAGCATGCGCTCTATCTCGATGGCCGCCTGCTGCTCCGGGTTCACGGTGAGCGACAGCGCAAACAGGTCGCGCATGGTATAGGCCTGCTCTATGTATTCGGGATTGCGTATGCGGGCGATGGTGTGCAGGCGCGGATTCATGCCGTGCGCCGTCAGGCAGCAGAGCAGGTTCACCTCGTCCGCGCTGGTGGCGGCTATCAGCAGGTCGGCTTCGTCCACCCCGGCCTGCCTGAGTATCTCCATGGACGCGCAGTTGCCATATACGGCCATTACGTCATAGCGCTCCACGCTGGATTCCAGCACGTCGCTGTTGGAGTCTATGAGCGTGAGGTCATAGCCCTCCTGCGACAGCTGCCGCGTGAGCGCAAGCCCCACCTTGCCGTTTCCGGCTATGATTATCTTCAATTCAGGTACACTCCCCGTTGCCTTTTTCCCTGGCGCATATTGAGCTGCATATTATTATAGCATACGGGCGGGAATTATCAACCTTCTTTGCGTTTTTAACAAACGCCGCCTAGGCCTCGTTTTAAAAAAGTCAAAAGTACTGCTAACGTAACAAAATAGAACAGGCAGCAAGATGAATATGGACAAGATAGACAGAATCCAGCTTGTCATAGCGGGTGGCAATCCTGCGAAACCATTTCAGTTTCTGGAAAAAGCACTCGATGACATGTCGGTATTTGTATATGTGCCGGTCGCAGAACCATGGACGTACAGTGCATGTGCGAGGCGGAATGGTGTAATCAGCGTCGTTTTCCTGGAGATAGTTTAGTATGTTGTTCGTACCATACGCTTTATCGCCCAGAACATGCCGGTCCTCAAGAGCGATGCGCGACAAAAGCTCCACCGCCACTGTGGGGTCATTGGTATTCCCTGAAGTGAGCATGAACTCCATGGGATTCCCCAGTGCGTCTGTAAGTGTGTGAATCTTGGTATTCAGACCGCCTTTTG
>JBJEUC010000211.1:0-3609 GCA_051883635.1 Candidatus Fimadaptatus sp. | reverse complement strand
AGGACAAGACCCGCGAGCCGGATTGGGCGGCCGTGGAGCGGGAGGTGCGTGAGCAGCTGTCCCGGGCGGATCCGACGGATATGGACGCCGCGCCGCAGGAAGCCGCGCCCCGCAAGCCTTACGCGGATGAATGCGAGTGCCTTGGGCTGAAGCCCTGCGCGCCGGAGGGCGGCGCGGATGAGCCCAGCGCGACGGGAGCGACAGGGGCGACAGGGGCGACAGGGGCAACCGGCCCAACAGGGGCAACTGGCTCAACCGGAGCAACAGGAGCGACAGGCGCGACTGGCGCAACCGGCGCGACTGGCGCAACCGGCCCAACAGGAGCGACCGGCCCAACTGGCCCCACCGGCCCCACCGGCTCAACCGCCTCGACCGGCCCAACCGGAGCGACCGGCCCAACCGGCGCGACAGGCGTGACTGGCCCCACCGGCTCAACCGCCTCGATCGGCCCAACTGGCGTGACAGGCGCGACAGGCGCAACCGGCCCAACAGGAGCGACCGGCTCAACTGGCCCCACCGGCCCCACCGGCTCAACCGCCTCGACAGGCCCGACCGCGCCTGCGGAACTCCAGCGCAGCGAGGACTATCCGTTCGACGAGCCGGGCTGGGAGCACGGCGCGCGCTACATTCCGCTGGCGGAGGAGCTCGCGGCGGAGGCCGGGCAGGCGGACGACGAACCGGCCTGCCGCGCGGACGAACGCTCGCGGCGCATACGCGTGCTGGGCGCGTCGATAGCGGGCGAGAAGGATTCCGAGCTTTCCGACGACGAGCTGGAGCGACTCATAGAGCGCACTCTGCGCAGCATGATGGCGCAGCTGGGCGCGGAGCCTTCTGCCGGCTGCGGCAAGGCTGACGAAGCGCCCACCGCTCCCGCGCAACCCAAGGAGCGCGATGCAACTGACGAAGCGCCCACCGCTTCCGAGCAGCCCACGGAGCGCGATGCAACTGACGAAGCGTCCACCGCTCCCGAGCAGCGCACGGAGCGCAATGCAACGGGCGAAGCGCCCACCGCTCCCGCACAGCCCACGGAGCGCGACGCAACTGACGAAGCGCCCACCGCTCCCGCACAACCCACCGAGCGCGATGTAACTGGCGAAGCGTCCGCCACCCCCGCGCAGCCCACGGAACGCGATGCAACTGGCAAAGCGTCCACCGCTCCCGCGCAGCGCACGGAGCGCGACGCAGCTTACGAATCCGCCGACGTGGCGGACGGCGGTGAGCGCGGCTGGCTGCTGGCGGGCGTCTGCGCACGTGAGCGCGAATGGCCGCGCAACTGCGCCGAGCTCAAGCCGCTGTTTGAGGGCGGGCAGCAGGCCTACCCGCTGGATGCGCCGGGGTTCGTGTTTGTGCGCGCGCCCATGGCGGGCGGAGGCGGCTGCGTGGTGGGCGTAAAGTGCGAGGACGGGCGGCCCTCCGAGGTGATGTACCTGATACCGGGCCGGTACGACATACAGCCTCCCGCCGGGCTGGAGGGCTATGCCTGGCGCGAGGGCGAGGGCGGCGGGTTCTGGATGGTGCGGCAGGACGCATTCAGCGGCGCGCTGCTGTTCGACGAGTGACTTGAGGGTGCGGTCGGCGGATGCGCGCGGGCGCGGCGCATGCGCATCCTCCGGCCGCGCGCTTGCGCAGGTGCGGCGCGGTATGCCCGAATTGAGCCCCAATAATGTGCGCGTAAAATAACACGATTGGCTTGAAAGCGCAAATGATATTTGGTAAACTGAGGAAGTATTAATGAAAAGTGAGAAAACATATGCTTGTCATACTTCTTGCACCCCATCAAAACTGCCGGTATCAGGCTTCACTTGAACAGCTGTCACATGCGGAACTGGAAGTAATGCTTCGGGCCCTGGGCGAGGACTGCGAAGTGCAGGTGCGCTCCTATGCGGGCCACAACGCGCTGTGCGTTGAGACCCAGGCGGACGAGGAGCGCCTGGCGCTCGAGCTGGGCCGCCTCTCGGGAGTGTACATGGTGTGCCGCGCGGGCGAGCAGGGCGCGCTCTATCCGCTCAACGGGCGCGCGGAGGCATATCTGGGCGAGGACCTGTCGGGCATACTGAAGTACAAGGGCAAGACGAGCGAGTCCTTCACGCGGCTGCTGCTCAACATAGCCCGCTTCAGCAGCGACTTTGCCGGGGCCGGGCATCCGCTGGACGTGCTGGACCCGGTCTGCGGCCGGGGCACTACGCTCATGGAGGCGCTCAACGCCGGGGACAACGCCTTCGGCATGGACGTGGACGAGAAGGCGCTTGCCGAGCTGGAGGCCTTTATCAAGCGCTACTTCACGTATCACCGCTTAAAGCACACCGTAAAGACGCGTTCCCTCACGGCCGGGGGCAAGTCCTGCCGGCTCTGGGAGGCCGTAACGGCCCGCGACGCCGCGGCCTACAAATCGGGCGATACGCGCACGCTCAGCGTGTGCTGCTGCGACTCGCTGGCGGCTGACAGGCTGCTGCCTCGCACGCGCTTCCACATCATCGCGGGCGACCTGCCCTACGGGGTGCAGCACGCCACTCATTCCGGAGACGCGCGCACGGCCTTCTCTCCGTCCGGCGCGCGCAAGGGCACGGCGATAGAGCAGTTCACCGCCGCCGCCATACCCGTATGGGCCCGGCTGCTCGCGCCCGGAGGGGTGATGGCGCTTTCCTTCAACACGTATACCCTCAGCCGGGACGCGCTGCGCGGGCAGATGCGCGATAGCGGGCTGGAGGTGCTGGAGGGTGGAGCGTATGACTCAATGGAGCACTGGGTGGAGCAGGCCGTGAACCGCGACGTGGCCGTCGCGCGCAGGCCCAGCGGCAAATAGTCCCCAAAACGCACATAACAGACCGACCGCGAGCATAAACTATTATTGGAAGTCACTTTTGAACGTCTCTGCATTGCACGTCGTGACATATCTCCTGCAAGTGCCCGGGGCCGCGCTGCGGCGCGCCCGGCATGTGTTTAACCGGAAGGAGACTATATGGATTATAAAACATTATATGGTAAAACTATTGCTGAGCTGCGCACCATTGCGCGCCAGTACGATGTAAAGCTGCCCGGCAAAATAAACAAGGACGGCATCATACAGCGCCTGCTGGCGGCATATGAAAAGCTGCTGGCCGAGCGCGCCGAGCAGGCCGCCGAACCGGCCCCCGCCGCGCCCTCCGAGGCGCAGCAGGCGGAGGCCGCGCCCGTCGCCCAGCCCGCGCCCGCCGCTCTGCCCGAGGAAGAGCTGGAGGTGGCGCCGCCCGCGGAGGAACCGGCGGTGGATTTGGACGGCGGCGAAGCGCAGGAAGGGGGCGCGGCCAGCTATGGCGATGCGCCCGCCGCGCGCGAGGAGGCGGAACCCGCCCAAGGCCCGGCCCCGACGCCCCGGCGGCGCGCGGACAACCCCTATTCCCGCCCGACCTATCAGGCGCTGGCCGCGCGCGAGCCCGAGCGCCCGGCGAGCGGCTATCAGCGCCGCGATGACCAGCGCGGGCGGGCCGGCTATGCGCGCAATGAGCGGCCCGCCGCGCCGCAGCGCTCCTATCAGCGCATGCAGGAGCGGCCCGCGGTCGGGCGCGCCGACAGCGCGCCGCGCACCTATCAGCAGGACGCCGGCCGGGTGAGCCGTACTGCGCAGGCGCG
>JBJEUC010000210.1:0-3633 GCA_051883635.1 Candidatus Fimadaptatus sp. | reverse complement strand
TGAGCCTGTCCCGTTCGCCCGGCTCATCCGGCAACATGCGCATGGGCCGCAGACTCTCTCACCGCGCAAAGGCCCCGTAAGCGCACGAAAGGGCCATTTCCAGCCCCGGCTTCCGTCATGTCCGGCGAGGCGTGTGCCCCAACTCGCGCCCCGCTGCCCCTCTCCCGCTCACCCGCCGCGCGTCACAGTCCCAGCAGCCGCCGCGCGTTGCCGCCCAGTATAAGGCGCTTTTCCTCATCGGTCAGGGTGTCGTCCAGCGCCACGCCGCCCACGTAGGTCGCCGGGGCGCATATCGGGTAATCGGTGCCGAACAAAAAGCGCTCCGGGCCCTGCGCGTCTATGCCGCGCCGGAGCATGCCAAAGCGGTACAGCCCACCGCCCGACAGATCCAGATAGTAGCTGCGGCTCAGCTTCATGCGCTCCAGATGCCGCATGAACTGCGTGTATTCGCCCGGATGCGCCGCCACCAGCACGGCGCGGGGATGCTTTTCCACCATGCGGTCCATCTGGTCGTCGTCCATGGAGTGAAAGCTCACCACCATGCCGTGCGCCTGCGCGCAGTCCAGTATGCGGTCAAACGCCTCGCAGGAGTAGTCGCTCCAGCCGTGGGCGTAGGGCACCAGCTCGCCTATCAGCCTCACGCCCAGCCCCTCCATGCGCTCTATCTCGGCGCAGGATTCCTCCACGTAGCCGGGATGCACGTGGAAGCCGGGTATGTAGAAGTCGCCGTACATCCCGCGCAGCCTGAGCGCGTCGTCATTGGCCTGCCAGAGCGCCTCCCACGTGGTCGCGCGGCCGCTGCGGAAGTCGCGCAGCACCGAGCCGCATATGCGCTCTATGCCCAGCCCCTCCATTATCCGGCGCGTGCCTTCGGCGCTCATCGCCAGGCAGTCCCTGTGCGGGCATATGTTCTGGCGCTCCTCAAAAAAGGGATGCGTGTGAAAGTCGATTATGCCTGAGTACATTTACGCTCTCCTCCGGATGCCGCGCGGCAGGCGCCTGTC
This sequence comes from Candidatus Fimadaptatus sp., assembly GCA_051883635.1. GTDB lineage: Bacteria > Bacillota > Clostridia > Christensenellales > Aristaeellaceae > Fimadaptatus. The sequence goes on along the minus strand of JBJEUC010000210.1, from coordinate 2,629 downwards.
CCTGCGCCGCCCGCACGGCAAAGCTCCCCTAAAACAAGCCGGGGGCCGGCTTGCGCCGGCCCCCATGCGTCCCCGCAGGGACGGCGTCAATAGGTCTCGTGTATCTCTATGCCCTTGTAGCGCTTCATGCCGGTGCCCGCCGGTATCATCTTGCCGATGATGACGTTCTCCTTCAGGCCCAGCAGCGGGTCGACCTTGCCCTTTATCGCGGCCTCGGTCAGCACGCGGGTGGTCTCCTGGAAGGACGCCGCCGACAGGAACGAGTCGGTCGCCAGCGAGGCCTTGGTTATGCCCAGCAGCACGCGCTTGGCCACCGCCGGACGGCCGCCGTTGGCAATCGTGGTGTCGTTCTCGTGCTCGAAGCGGAACACGTCCACCAGCTCGCCGGGCAGCAGCTTGGTATCGCCCGCGTCCTCAACGCGCACCTTGCGCATCATCTGGCGCACGATTACCTCTATGTGCTTGTCGACTATGTCAACGCCCTGCGTGCGGTAGACCGACTGCACTTCCTTGACCAGGTACTCCTGCACGGCCTTGCCGCCCAGTATGCGCAGCAGGTCGTGCGGGTTGATGGAGCCGTCTATCAGCTCGTCGCCGGCCTCTATGTGCTGGCCCTCCACCACCTTGAGCTTGGCACCGTAGTTGATGGGATAGGTCTTTACCTCGCCATCCTCGCCGGTCACTATCAGCTCGCGCTTCTTCTTGTTGTCGCTCATGTGCACAACGCCGGCTATCTCGCTCAGCGTGGCGTCGCGCTTGGGCTTGCGCGCCTCGAACAGCTCCTCTACGCGCGGCAGACCCTGGGTGATGTCCTCGCCGGTGGCGACGCCGCCGGTATGGAAGGTACGCATGGTAAGCTGGGTGCCGGGCTCGCCTATCGACTGGGCGGCGATTATGCCCACGGCCTCGCCGATGTCGACCAGCTTGCCGGTGGCCATGTTGGCGCCGTAGCAGTGCGAGCATACGCCCACGTCGTTGCGGCAGGTCAGCACCGTGCGGATGCACACCTTGTGTATGCCCGCGGCGGTGATGCGCTCGGCGTCGTCCTGGCTTATCATCACGTTCTGCTTTACTATCACCTCGCCGGTGTTGGGGTCGATAACGTCCTCGGCGGTGAAGCGGCCCACTATGCGGTCCTCCAGCGACTCTATCTTCTGCTGGCCGCTCATTATGTCGGTCACTTCCATGCCGCGGATGTTCTCGCCGCGAGAGGCGAAGCAGTCGTCCTCGCGCACTATCATGTTCTGCGACACGTCCACCAGACGGCGGGTCAGGTAGCCCGAGTCAGCGGTACGCAGCGCGGTATCGGCCAGCGATTTGCGCGAGCCGTGCGCCGATATGAAGAACTCCAGCACGCTCAGGCCCTCGCGGAAGTTGGCCTTTATCGGCAGCTCGATTATCTTGCCGGAAGGCGAAGCCATCAGGCCGCGCATACCGGCCAGCTGACGTATCTGGTTCATGGAGCCTCGGGCACCCGAGGAGGCCATCATGTTGATGGGGTTGTAGTCGTCCATCACGTCGCCTATGCGGCTGGTTATCTGGTTGGTGGCGTCCTCCCAGATGTGTATCACCGACTGGTAGCGCTCGTTTTCGGAGAGCAGACCGCGGCGGAACTGGCGCTCTATCTTGTGCACGTCGTTCTGCGCCTTTTCCAGTATCTGGGGCTTGTCCTGGGGCACCTTTATGTCGGCCACCGACATCGTCACGCCGAAGCGGGTCGAATAGTAGTAGCCCATGGCCTTTATGGCGTCCAGCATCTCGCTGGTGGTGGTCACGCCGTGCGTGCGGAAGCAGCGGTCGCCTATCTTGCTCAGGTCCTTCTTGCCCACGAGCTTGTCGACCTCCAGCTGGAACATCGAATCGATGTCCTCCGGGTCGCGCTTGACCATGCCCATATCCTGCGGTATGACCTCATTGAATATCACGCGGCCCAGAGATGTCTCGACCAAGCGGCTGTGCTCAACGCCATTTATGACCTTCTTCATGCGTATCTTGACCTTGGCCTGCAGCGACAGCTCGCCCACGCCGTAGGCCATCAGGGCCTCGTTCTTGTCGGTGAACACCATGCCCTCGCCCTTTGCGCCGGGGCGTATCATGGTCAGGCAGTAAACGCCCAGCACCATGTCCTGCGAGGGGGAGATGACGGGCTTGCCGTCGGAGGGCTTGAGTATATTGTGCGCGGCCAGCATCAGGAAGCGGGCCTCGGCCTGGGCCTCCATGGACAGCGGTACGTGTACGGCCATCTGGTCGCCGTCGAAGTCGGCGTTGAACGCGGTGCAGGCCAGGGGGTGCAGCTTTATCGCGCGGCCCTCTACCAGTATCGGCTCAAAGGCCTGTATGCCCAGGCGGTGCAGCGTGGGCGCGCGGTTGAGCATTACCGGATGCTCGCGTATCACTTCCTCCAGCACGTCCCAGACCTCGGTCTTTACGCGCTCCACCATGCGCTTGGCGCTCTTTATGTTGTGGGCCAGGCCATTTTTGACCAGGCGCTCCATCACGAAGGGCTTGAACAGCTCCAGCGCCATCTCCTTGGGCAGACCGCACTGCCACATCTTGAGCGACGGGCCAACGACTATAACGCTTCGGCCGGAGTAGTCCACGCGCTTGCCCAGCAGGTTCTGGCGGAAGC
>JBJEUC010000209.1:0-3662 GCA_051883635.1 Candidatus Fimadaptatus sp. | reverse complement strand
AAAGTCGACCAGGTGTGTATTGGGCATATCAGGATCCTCCAGCAGCAATTCCAACTTTAATTATACCACATCACGGAACCAAGTGCGGTTAAATTTCGCTTAGAAAGGCGCGGGGTCAATGCGCGCCCTTCACATCGAGCAGGGAGCCGTCCGGGAGCCGTATGCTGCCGCTCAGCTCGTACAGCCCGCAGTCCAGCGGCTTATGCTCATGCCGCGCAAAGCCCGGCTCAGTGGGCTTTACGCCCAGCGCGTACGCCATGTACAGGTACAGCGGCACGGCCGACCAGGCGTGGCACAGGCTGCCGCCCCGGTCGAAGTCCCAGCCGCCCTCCTCGGTCTCCCAGAAGGTGGTGGCCCCGCCGCAGAGCATGTCGCCCCACACGCGGGCCACGCGGCTGAACGCGGCGCGCGCGTACCTGTCGCCCGCGCCCAGCAGCGCGTCGAACAGGAATATCGAATAGCTGAGCGAGACGGGGGCCAGCTCCTCCCCGGCCAGCTTGTCCAGCACGGCGCGGGCGCGCTCGGGCGGGCATATGCCGCAGTACACCGCCAGCGCGTTGGTCAGCTCGCATTCGTGCTCCAGCGTGCCGTCGGCGTCAAGGTAGGTGCAGTAGAGGCCGCGCTCCGCGTTCCAGAAGGTACTGTCCGCGCAGGCGGTCAGCTCCCCGGCCAGACGGTCGTACTGAGCGGCGTCCGCCATGTTAAGCGTGCGCATCATGCGGGCGATGCGCCGCGCGCACTCGGCGGCCAGCATGTTGAGCGGCGCGTCGCAGCGCCCCTCTATCTCGTAGCTGGAATGGCCCAGATGGCCGTCCATGCCCGGACGCCATTCGTAGAAGTTCCAGTAGCGCTGCTCAACGTATACGGGTATCAGGCCGTTGGCGCCGCGCCGGGCCGCCATGCCGTCCAGTATGCGCCGGGCTACGGGCATCATGTCGCTTGCGAAGGCCCTGTCGCCGCTGAAGAGCAGGTACTCGTCCAGCGCCAGTATGAAGTCGAGCGAAAAGCTGGGGATGGTTATGGAGCAGCGCGCCGGCGCGCACAGCTCCAGCAGGCCGTCCTCGCGCTGGCCCAGCGCCAGCAGGCGCAGGCTCTCGCGGGGCATGTCGTATTCGCCAAACGCGTAGTACCCGCAGAGCATCTGATTGCGCGAATCCATGCCGTACAGCGCCTGCTCGCGCCACGGGCAGTCCTCGTAGTGCTCATGCAGGCAGGCGCGCAGCGTGTCGCGGCAGACGTCGTATATGCGGCTGTGCAGCGCGTCGGCGGTATGGAAGCGGGGGCTCAGGTCGAGCGGATACTCGACCGGACGCGCGCCCGCGTAGCGCAGCGTGAACTCGTGCGCGCCCACGAACAGCGTTATGTACCTGAGTCCCGCGCGGCGTATCTCGTACATGAGGCTATTGCTGCCCGCGCGGGTCAGGCAGCGTGCGGTGAAGTTGCGCGTGGTGACGTATGTGCGCACGCGCTGGTCGTCCAGGTGCTCGCCCCAGCCTATCAGCACCTCGCACTCGCAGGGCGTGTCCAGCTCGATGTCGATAAAGCCCACCGTCTCGCGGCCCAGGTCGAGCGTCACGTATATGCCCTCGCCCTCCCCGGCGCGGTAGCGCACCTCGCCGGGCAGCACGGGCTGGCCCCTCATGCCGGTCATGTCGCTGCTCTCGCGGAAGGCCATGGGCGCGTACTGCATGAGCATGCCGATGGTGTCGCGTATCGGACTCTGCTCGTATATGCCCTGGGACACCACGCGCGCCCTGACGCGCTCGCCCAGCGTGAGCCGCTTTACGGGGCGCGCGTGCAGCCGGGGCGCGTAGTCCAGCTCCTGCGCCGCGCTCCAGCGCTGGGCGGTCCTGCGCAGGTCGCACTCGAAGGTATAGCCCATCTGCCCGGTGACGCGGTCCATGTCGCCGCTGCGGTAGACGGTGTCGGCCGTGACCAGTGTGGAGGCGCCGCTTGCGGCCAGCACCGCGTTGCCCTGGCAGACCTCGAATATGAGCGCGGGCCGGCCCGCGCGGTAGACGGAGCTGTCCTTCACCTGGCAATACGCCAGCACCGTCAGCTCGTTCTCGCCTTCGGTCACGAAGGGAGAGACGTCCACCTCGTCATACACCTTGTACTCGGGGTAGTCGGCATACTGGCCAAAGGCGGCCATGCTGCCGTTAACATAAGCGACGTACTGCGAATCGGCGCTGATGCGCAGCGCGCACTCGCCGCCCTGCGCGGTGAACCGCTGCCGGGCCAGCATGTACTGATTGGGACCGGTGCGCTCCTCGGTCCATATCCACTTTGCCGATGCAAATTCCATTGTATCCCCTCCCCTGCATGTCGCCGCCGACTCGGGCGGCGCGCATATCCTGTTCGTTTGATGATATACCATGTCGGGCGGCCCGTCAATGGGCACGGGAAAATTTTGTCGATGGCACGTCATATATCGCGCGCGGAATGACGGGACAAAACCGCGCGCATGTGATAAAATTATGCCTGAGGAGGCGAAGGGCGCGCTATGGATTGGGCGGATAGCATAAACAGGGTGATAGACTACGTGGAGGAGGACCTGACGCGGCGGCCGGACGAGGCGGATATCGCGCGCATAGCGGCCTGCCCCTGCGCGCTGTTTCAGGCGGTGTTTGCCCAGGCGTCGGGCATGACGCTGGGCGAATACGTGCGCCGGCGCAGGCTGACCATGGCGGCGTACGAGCTGGAGAACACCGACGCGCGCGTGATAGACATCGCGGCCCGCTACGGCTACGAATCGCCGGACGCGTTCCGCGTGGCGTTCCGCCGGATGCACGGCGCGACGCCCACTCAGGCGCGGCGGGGCGGAGTGCCGCTCAAATTCTGTGGCAGGCTGCGCTTCGAGATAAGGATCGCGGGGGTGGAACAGATGGAATACACACTGGAGCATCGCGGGCCGTTCACGGTGGCGGGCATACGCCGCACCACGCCCTACGGCGGCGGCACATGGGCCGTGGTGAAGGCGGACGGCTCCAACAAGCGCATGCGCGCGCTGAGCGGCCGCTTCTTCGACCTGGGCCTGTGCTTCGGCTTTGGCGCGGACGGCAGCAACGACTACATGTGCGCCCTGGAATGGGAGGGCGAGGCGGAGGGCTTCGACACGTACAGCTACCCCGCCTCGGACTGGATAACCTTCAGCGCGCAGGGCCGGATAACCGAAAACACGCTGGGCAGGCTCTGGCAGCGCATAAACGAGGAGTTCTTCCCGCAGAGCCGGTACCTGAAGTGCGGGCACAGACACCTGCCCACCATGGAGCAGTACGTCGAATGGGACGAGGCGCGCGACCATTGCCGCGTGAAGGTCATGGTGCCGGTGGATGAAAAGCGGGAGGATGAGTAGCGCATGGATTGCGGCGGGGGCGGCGTTTACCCCGCCATTGCATACCGCCCGGGCGACGAAGTCGCCTGGGCGGTATGTGTTCCCGCGCATATTAGGAGCGGCGCAAGCACATGTAGCAGCGCGCGTACGCCACAACATATAGTAGCAACGGCGCAAGGACGCTGCTGCGATGCCGCGACGAAACGTAAGAACGCAAAGCAACACGCTCATCCATTGCCCCTGCGGCGGAGCGCTGCGTAAGCACGCAGCGCCCCGCCGCCTCCAACCCCTCAGCGGAGCGGCGGCGGTACAAAGGGGTGAGAAGAGA
>JBJEUC010000208.1:0-3663 GCA_051883635.1 Candidatus Fimadaptatus sp. | reverse complement strand
AGGGCGCGATGACCAGCATGCGCGGCTCGGGCGAGGAGATGTTGCCCAGCTGGTTGAGGGGGGTGGGCGTGCCGTAGTAGTCGACCGTTATCTTGTCCAGTATCTGAGGATTGGCGCGGCCGGCGCGCAGCGTGGTCAGATCCTTCTTGAGCAGAGCGGTGGTCTTGCTCATCTTGTCCTTGGCCGTGGTTATTACCTGCTTATACATATAGCTCATCCTCCCGGTGATAAATTTCTACACGCCTAAGTTGCCTTAGGGACAATCGCTTATCATATATTGTAACTAATAATCGCGCCGTTGGCAAGAGTCAATATGACGAATGTGGCGCGGCGGCGGCGCTTTGGGGCACGCGGAGGCCGTATCCGCGCCCCAAAAGAGCCGCGCGGTTTTTGCCCGCGACCGCTTCCGCGCGGGGCCCGGGTGTGGTATAATAATCAGTGCCGCATCGAGCGGCGCCATGAGAAAGGATGAGTTTGCAATGATGATACGCATAAGGCCCGCGACGCCCGACGACGCCCGGGAGCTGATAGACATGAACCGCGAGTTCAACGGAGTGGACGATCTGGACGAGGAGCAGGTGCGCGCGGAGCTGGCCGGCGGCGCGGAGCAGGTGTTCGTGGCCGACGCGGGCGAGCGCCTGGCGGGCTACTGCTGCGTGCAGCGCTACAAGTCGTTCTGCTACCGCAAGGGCATAGCGGAGCTGACCGAGCTGTACGTGCGCGAGGAGTTCCGCCACAAGGGCCTGGCCTCGCGCATGATAACCGCGCACGTGGACGCGCTGCGCGCGCAGGGCGTGGGCGAACTGGAGGTCATCACCGCCGCCGCGAACGCGGGCGGCCACGCGGTATATCGCGCCAACGGGTTCAGGGACGAGGACTGGGCCTGCCTGAGCCGCAAGCTGTGACGCATATCCCGGAGGGGAGGCAAGGCCTATGCAGGAATACTGGCAGCAGCTGCTCAGGGGCCTGAGGCCCGAGCTGCTGGATTCGCTCACGCTGGAAAAGGCGCTGGTAAACCGCGAGGGCACGCGGCTGATGGTGTGCTTTCACGCGCCCGAGCTGATAGTGGGCGAGGACTACAACGAGATAAAGCGCCGCGTGCGCGCGGCCTTCCCCGGGCGGCAGGTCGCCGTGCGCGTGTCCTGCCCCGAGCTGAAGGCGCAGATAGAGCGCGACATATCGCCCTGGTGGGACTTCATAAAGGAGTGCGCGCTCAAGCGGCTGCCGGCGTGCCGTCCCTTCTTCAGGCAGTGTACCTTCACGCAGGACGGCCCCCACGTCACGCTCGAGTTTGCCGACGAGGCCGTGCTGGCCTTTATGACGAACTGCAACGCCGCGGACATCCTGGAAAAGCTGTGCCAGGAGCTGTTCAACGCGCATGTCGCCTTTGACTTCACCTGCCGCGGCAGCATGGACGAGCGGCTGCGCTACATAAACGAGATGCGCCGCAAGGACGAGGAGCTGATACTGGAGCGCCTGCGGCTGGAGCAGAAGGCCGCTGCCGAGGCCCAGGCTAAGAAGAAGCCCCAGCTGCCCCAGGTGCTCTACGGCCGCGCGATAGACACGCCGCCCATGCAGATAGACCAGCTCGCCGAGGACGCCGGGCGCGTAACGGTAGAGGGCGAGATAGTCTCCACGGAGCTGAAGGACGTGCGCGACGGCGCGCTGACCATAGTCAGCTTCACCGTGACCGACTATACCGGCACGGTGTACGTAAAGGCGTTCCTGCGCGCCAGGCAGGGCCGCCCCGGCGAGGAGGGCCCCGCGCAGCCGGCCCAGCCCGAGCCGATAAAGGAGTACCTGAAGCCCGGCGCGTGCATAAAGGTACGCGGCCAGTACCGCTACGACGATTTCCTCAAGGAAATGGTCATAATGCTCTCCGACGCGGAGCAGAAGAAAAAGGTCATGCGCGAGGACCACGCCCCGCGCAAGCGCGTGGAGCTGCATATGCATACGCAGATGAGCACCATGGACGGCGTGTCCAGCGCGACCGACCTGATAAAGCGCGCGATAAGCTGGGGCTTCCCGGCCATAGCCGTGACCGACCACGGCGTGTGCCAGTCCTTCCCCGAGGCGTTCAAGGCCGCGGGCAAGGACATAAAGTTCATACCCGGCTGCGAGGGCTACCTGATAGAGGACGCCGCCGTGCTGGTGGACGCCGCCGACGACCGCCTGCTGGACGATACCGCCTTCGTGGTGCTGGACGTGGAGACCACCGGGCTCAACACCAATACCGATATGATAACCGAGATAGGCGCGGTGCGCATAGAGCACGGCGAGGAAGTGGCCGAGTTCTCAGAGCTGATCGACCCCGGCCGCATGATACCCGAAAAGGTGGTCGAGCTTACCGGCATAACCGACGCGATGGTGCGCGACTGCCCGCGCATAGAGGAGGTCGCGCCGCGCTTTTACGAGTTCTGCCGCGGGGCGGTGATAGTGGCCCACAACGCCGCGTTCGATTCGGCCTTCATAAAGCGCGCGTTTGCGGATTGCGGCGGGCTCACTGCCCCGGTGCTGGACACGCTGGCGTTCGCCCGCAATCAGTACGCCGGGCAGATTAAGAACTTCAAGCTGGGCACCATATGCAAGTTCCTGGGCGTGAGCCTCAAAAACGCCCACCGCGCCGTTCACGACGCGCGCGCCACCGGCCGGGTGCTCACGCACATGCTGGGCGCGCTCAGGGCGCAGCACCCCGAGGTCAAGCGCCTGTGCGACCTCAACAGCGTGTTCTACGCCGACAAGGACGCCCGCGCCTATCACATAATACTGCTGGCCCGCTCCCAGGACGGCCTTACCAACCTCAACCGCATAGTGTCCGAGGCGCACCTGCACCACTTCAACAAGCGCCCGCGCATACCGCGCAGCGTGCTGACGAAGTACCGCGAGGGCATAATCGTGGGCAGCGCCTGCGAGGCCGGCGAGCTCTTCCGCGCCATGGTCGCGGGCAAGAGCGAGGAGGAGCTGCTCAGGATAGCGTCGTTTTACGACTATCTGGAGATACAGCCCGTGGGCAACAACGCCTTCATGATACGCGAGGGCACGGCCCGGGACGAGGAGGAGCTGCGCGACTACAACCGGCGCATACTGGCCCTGGGCGACAGGCTGGGCAAGCCCACCTGCGCTACCTGCGACGTGCACTTCCTCGACCCCAAGGACGCAAAGTTCCGCGCGATACTGATGGCCGGCCAGGGCTTTGAGGACGCCGACCAGCAGGCCCCCCTCTACCTGCGCACCACCGAGGAGATGCTGGAGGAGTTCAGCTACCTGGGCGACCGCGCCGAGGAGGTCGTGATAGACAACCCCAATAAGATAGCCGACATGGTGCAGGGCGTGAAGCTGTTCATACCCCACCCAAAGAACGAGGTGACGTTCCAGCCCTTCTGGCCCGACGCCGCCGACAACGTGCGCACCATGGCCGAGACCCGCGCGCGCGAGGTCTACGGCGACCCGCTGCCCGACATAGTGCGCGCGCGCCTGGACAAGGAGCTCAAGTCCATACTGGGCTACGGCTTCGGCACGCTTTACAACATCGCGCAGAAGCTGGTCAAAAAGTCCACCGACGACGGCTACATAGTCGGCTCGCGCGGCTCGGTGGGCTCGTCGCTGGTGGCGCACTTCATAGGCATAACCGAGGTGAACGCGCTGCCCCCGCACTACGTGTGC
>JBJEUC010000207.1:0-3667 GCA_051883635.1 Candidatus Fimadaptatus sp. | reverse complement strand
CCTCGCACACTTCGCCCACGCCGCGCCCTCTCCTCAGATATCCACCCTCTCAAACCTCCGCGCGGACACCCTGTACCCCCACAGCGTGAGCGCCGCATAGGCCGCCGCGCCCGCTGCCAGTGCGATGAGCTTTGCGCCCAGATACAGCGGGTCGGGCGTGTCCAGCCGGTCGCGCATAAGCGGCACGACGTGCACCGCCGTTTCGCACAGCGCCATGTACGCAAACACCGCTGCGCAGCCACACAGGAAGGCCCGCCCCACTTTGGCGGGCGCGCCGTAGTACTGCGCGAAGAACACAAGGTTGAACAGGCCCAGCATGGGCAGCGCCAGCGCAAACAGCGCGACGTTGGCGTCCATGCCCGCCAGGTTGGGGGCGGGCTCAATGTGCGCGCGCAGCACCGCAAACGGCACGGCCAGCATCAGCTGCACGCCCTCCACTATCGCCGCCATCGCAAAGCGCGCCTTTACCAGGTCGCGCTTGCGCACCGGCAGCATCAGCGAATACTCTATGTCGTGGTTCTCGCGCCCGGTAAGGCATACGAAGAACAGCCCCAGCCCGGTGTAGAAAAACGCCACGTAGTACGGGTAGTTGGGTATCAGCAGCATCGCCGACAGCAGCCAGAACAGCGGCACCGTCGGGTGCAGCGCCAGGCGGAATTCCTTCATGAGCAGCGCTTTCACAGTTCGCCCTCCCTTTCCATATGCACGATTATCGTATCGAGATCGGCGCGCCCGCACTCAAGCGGCAGCGCCGCCGCGTCCTGCGCGCGCACGAGGGCCGTATAGCCCCGCTTGGCCGGCTTGAGCCCTATCAGCAGTTCGCGCGGCACGCTTCCCAGCTGCTCCCCGCTCAGCTCCAGCGCGCGGTATGCGTCCACGAACTCCTCCAGCGCGCAGCTGGCCGCTATGCGCCCCGAGCGGATGTAGGTTATGCGGTCGGCGCATTTGTCCAGGTCCGAGGTTATGTGCGTGGAAAAGAGTATGCTCACTCCCTCGCGCGCCAGCGTAAGCAGCACGTCCAGCAGCTCGTCGCGGCTGACGGGGTCCAGCCCGCTGGTGGGCTCGTCCAGTATCATGAGCTCCGCCCGGTGCGACAGCGCCAGCGCCAGGTTGTACTTCACCCTCATGCCGGCCGAAAGCTCGGCGGGCGTCTTGCGCTCGTCCAGCGCGAACATGCGCATGTAGCGCGCATAGGCAGATGCGTCCCATTCGGGGTAAAACCGCCGCGTGACCTCCGTTATTGCGCCCAGGCGGCGCCGCATGTAGTAATCCACCCCGCCGGACACGAAGCCCACGCGCTGCTTGACCTCGCGTTCATGGCCCCGAAACGGCTTTCCAAAGAAGCACGCTTCGCCCGCGTCGTGATGGACCATGTCCATAAGCGAGCGCAGCGTGGTGGTCTTGCCGGCTCCGTTGCGGCCTATGAAGCCCATTATCTCGCCCCGCCGCACGTCAAAGCTCACATCCTTCAGCGCGAACCCGCCGTAGCTCTTGCACAGGCCGCGCACCGACAGCACGTTTTCCATATTCGCTCCTTCCCCGCGCGAGGGGCCCCGCGCGGCGTTTAATAACGCTTGTTTTGTAACATAGGTTATTATACCTCTGCGCGCTGTGCATGTCAATATGCGCCGTCCAAGACCCGCGGCCCTGCGCCCCTTATGTCGCACGGGGCGCTCAACTGCGACCTTGACGGCCGACGGCGCGTATTGTAGAATAGCTTGTATCAAGCGAAGAAAGGCGGCGGGCAAATGCCTCCCTCAATAAGATACCGGCGCGAGGACGTGATAAGCGCCGCGCTCAACGTGGTGCGCCGCGACGGCATGGACGGGCTGAACGCGCGGGCGCTGGCGCGCGAGCTGGGCTGTTCCACGCAGCCGCTCTTCCGCGAGTTCGCCTCCATGGCCGAGATAAGGCAGGAGGTGCGCCGCAGCGCGTTCGACCTGTATTCGGACTACATCCGCAAGAGCGCCTCGGCCGACCGGCCGCGCTACAAGAGTACCGGCATGGCCTACATACTCTTTGCGCGCGACGAGCCCGAGCTGTTCAAGGTCGCCTTCATGTGCGACCGCTCGGGTGTCGAACCGGTCGACATGCGCGACGACCCAAACATGCCCTACGTGCTGGACACGATAATGAGCGCGACCGGCTTCACGCGCGAGCAGGCGGCCAGCTTCCACCTCCGCTCCTGGATATACGCGCACGGCCTGGCCACGATGCTGGCCACGCGCTATGTGGATTTCACCGACGAGCAGCTCGAAGCGCTGCTCAGCGACCACTTTCTTGCGATGAAGCTGCTCTATCAGAGCCGCATAGACGCGGGCGAGTCCTGCGACACTCTGGGCCCCCGGCCCGAACAGACGAGGTGATATCGATGAACATACTTGCGATAGGCAACAGCTTTTCCCAGGACGCCACGCGCTATCTCCACGCGGTGATGCAGGCGGGCGGCGTTGAGGGGCGCGTGGTCAACCTGTACATAGGCGGGTGCAGCCTGGAGCAGCACTGGCGCAACGCGCAGACCGATTCCGCCGGATACCTGTACGAGCTGAACGGCGAATCCACCGGGCGCTATGTGTCCATCGCGCAGGCGCTCGCCGAGGGCGGCTGGGACGTCGTAACTCTGCAGCAGGCCAGCCACGACAGTGGCCTTGCGCAGACGTACTTCCCCTATCTTGAGGAGCTGCTCGCTTACGTGCGCCGGGCCGCGCCCAAGGCCCGCGTGCTGCTGCACGAGACCTGGGCCTACGAGCGCGACAGCACGCACCCGCAGTTTCCGCGCTACCACTGCGACCAGGCCGGGATGTACGCCGCTCTGCGCGGGGCGTATGCCGCCGCCGCGCGGCAGTGCGGCCTCGACATGCTGCCCTGCGGCGAAGTGGTGCAGGCCGTGCGCGGGCGCGCGCCCTTCGTGTACGAGGCGGGCGGCCTGTCGCTGTGCCGCGACGGCTTCCACATGAGCCTCACCTACGGCCGCTATCTGCTGGCCGCGGTGTGGTACGAGACGCTCACCGGGCGCTCGATATACACAAGCTCCTATACGCCCTGCGCGCCCCTCACGCCCGAGGGCGAGGCGGTCGACAGCGCGGCGCTGGACGTGATACGCGCCGCCGTGCATGAGCGCTGCGGCGGCAGATGAGGGGCGGAGCGCTGGAGTGGGAGGATGGGCGAGGGTGGTTTGGCGGTGGGAAGGGCTGTTGTGCGGGTAAAGGCCGCCTTGCATAGGCGTTGTGCCCGGCTCCGGTTCGCAAACTGCGGCGGCAGTTGTGGCCGGTTGAGTGCTGGGCAGAGGGCTTGGCGCATTAGTGGTGTACCCGACGAGTAAGATCGGCAGCGGGCAAAGCAAGTCAGCCTTGCGCAAGCGCTGCGCCCGGTTCCGCCCTGCCCCCAACCACGCGCAAGCCCGCCGGGTGAACACGCTCCCCCTGCAGGCTGCGCATTTCCCCTTTGACAGGCAGAGCCGACGTACTGGCGTAGCAACGGCGCGCCGGTCGAGGGCGGTTGCCTTCGGGAAGGGCTATTGTGCCGGGCATAAGCTGCCTTACGCAGGCGCTGCGCCCGGCCCCGCCCTGCCATCATCCACGCGCAAGCCCGCCGGGCGAACACGCTCCCACGGCAGGCTGCGCATTTCCCCTTTGACAGGCAGAGCCGACGTACTGGCGTAGCAACG
>JBJEUC010000206.1:0-3676 GCA_051883635.1 Candidatus Fimadaptatus sp. | reverse complement strand
CTGCGGGGCGGTAGGTGGGATGGGAGGCGTCCGGCGCGGCGGGCTGATGCGCGTCGCCAGACAGAGCGCCGCCTGCGGAATCGGCGTCCAGGGGGTCGAACTCCCGGCGAATGGCCACGAACGGCAGATCGTTTTCCCGTGCGAAGCGCTCGGCGGCGCTGCCGGGCCAGCCGTATATCACCAGCCGCTCCCAGTCCTCCGTTTCGAAGTCGCCGCTGGAGTATTCGATGAAGTCGGGGGCGATGTACTCGCACTCGCGGGGGATGATGATGTGGGACAGGTAGTCGCAGTCGTAGAACGTGTCGCTCTCCAGCCGCGTCACGCCGCTGGGTATCTCTATCTGCGCTATGCCGCAGTCCCAGAACGCGCCCGCCTCTATCGCGGTGAGGCCTGCGGGCAGCTCTATGTTCATAACGCCTGTGCAGGTGAAGGCGCCCCCGGCTATCGTGCGCACCTGGTCGGGCAGGCGCAGGTGGCTGTACTCTTGCGTCTCCAGGTATGAAAACGCGCCCCAGCCTATCGTGTCTATGGTGCTGTCCGCTATCTCCAGCACGTCGTAGCCGTAGCCCTCGCCGCTGCCGTATGTCGCGCAGTCAAGCGAATGGTCTATGCCGGTCAGCTCGCCGCCGGATATGCTCAGGCTGCTGCCGCTCATCACGCCCCGCATCGCCGTGTCGGCGGCGGAGGGGTGTATGCGGCGCATCAGGTCGGAATACAGCGGTATCGAGTGGGAGCAGTACCTGAACTGGCAGTCCATTATCAGCTCGTGCCATTCGGCCATGGTGTAGCCGTTTTCGCGCTCGGCCTGCGCTATGCGGGCCGCCAGCTCGGCCTCGCTGGGCAGGGCGAGGTCGAACGAATCGCTGGCGCGGGCAGCGGCATATACGTCGTAGGGCCAGTCCAGCTCAGCGCCGCCGTCCTCGTATGACAGCATGTCGTCCAGCTCGCCGGAAAACAGCATGCTTATGAACAGGTCGCAGTCCCCGCCGCGCGCCAGCGCGGGCAGGGCGCAGAGCATCAGCGCCGCGGCCAGCGCCGACAGCAATGGTATGCGCTTCATGGAGCTCCTCCTTTGGGCCGAGCCCTTCGCTTGTGGATCATGCCGCTATTATAGCATGGCCTATGCGCGATTTCAACATAAATGCGGCGCAAATGTGACAGCAACCGGGCCATTTTGCGGGCGTTGCTTGCAATTATCGCGGGCGTTTGGTATAATATAATGTACATCTGTGAAAGGAAGCCGCCCGGGCGGCGGCGCTGACGATATGCGAGTTAATCCAAAGGGCGGAAGCGATGCGCCGGGGAGGCGCGCCAATCCCGAGGGCGAGGACAGGAAGAGCAAGAACGTAAAGCCGCGCATGAGCGGTCGCAGGCGCGGCGAGGGCTGGCTGCTGCTGGTATGCGCGCTGGTGCCGCCGCTGGGCGTGGCGTATATGTGGGCGATGCAGCGCTTTGTCGTGCGCACGCGCGTAGTGGTGAGCGTGCTGGCGGCCATGCTGCTGTTCGTGGAGTGCTACACCCTGTTTTCCGATACGGCGGGCCAGCCCGACGCGACCACGTTCGCCCCGGGCGCGGGCTCGATATACGAACCCGCCTCGGTCACGGCCGAGCCCACCGAGGAGCCGGGCGTTACGCCGCTGCCCTACGACATAGTGCAGGCCCCCACGAGCGAGCCCGCCGGGGGCGCTGTGGGCGGCGACGCGCAGGCCACCGTCGACCCGGGCATGTTCGTGCCCAACGAGCCGGTAACTGTGGACGATTCGTTCCAGGCCTTTGCCGCGCCGACGGATGCGCCTGCGGGCCCGGGCGACGATACGGGCGCAGTCTACGTGTACACCAGCGGGGATTCGCTGTTCTACCACGCGGCCCAAAGCTGCGGCGACAGGCAGTACGACGCGCAGATAACGCTCCAGCAGGCGCAGGAGCAGGGCCTGGCCCCCTGCAACAACTGCAATCCGCCCACCTGAGCAGGCACGCACACGCGCCCTCCGGACGAGCTTCCGGAGGGCGCGTTCTGTATGCGGAGGCAGGGAAGGGCGGGGATGCAAGCGCTCGGCCGTGAGCGCCGCATGACGTCGCGGCAGGGGGGCCCTTGCGCGCCTCGGGCGTACTCATGAGCAGATGCTCAGCAGCATAATGAGCGCGTCCGGACGCGCACTTCTTTTGCCACCTCCCGGAGCATATGCATCCAAATAAACGCGCGGCGCTCAAACGTGAGCGCCGCGCGCGACTTTCCGGTATGTGGCGGAGCTTAAGCCCTTACTTGTCCGTGCGGTAGCAGGCCACTATCTCGCCGAAGAACATGCGATGGAAATCGCCGGCGGCATATGCGCGCTCTATCACGCTCTTGTCCATCGCGTCGGGGGTCATGTTCTGCTCCAGCAGCGTGCGGCACTCGAAGTGCAGCTCGCATTCGCCGACTATCGGCGCGTCCACCGTGCGCGCGGGCACGGCGGTGAGCCCGTGGCCGTCGAACTTGTCCACGTCCGCGCCCGAAGTGCGGCCTGCGAACGCGAATATGTCCTTGTGCGCGTCGCTTACGCCCATCGACACGGTGAACTGCTTGCTCTCAAGCAGCGCGGGGTAGGTGTGGCGCTGGGGCCGCACTACCACCATCAGCACGGGCTTGTTCCAGAAGTAGCCTATCGAGCCCCAGCCTATGGTCATGGTGTTGGGGTGCTCGCCGCCCACGGTCAGCAGCGCGCGGCCGTGGCTGAGGCAATCTATCGCCAGCGAGGATATTTCGGGGAAGAACATCTCTTTCATATGATAAGACCTCCGTGTCATTCTGTCGTGCGCCTAAGGGCGCCGGGTGAGTTGGTGGAATCCTTGAGCAGGGCCATGAGCTGGCTGAGCTCCGCGGGCGTGAGCTCGCGGTATTGCCCCACAGGCAGCGTGCCCAGGCGTATGTTCATTATGCGCAGGCGCGTGAGCGTCCTTACGCTGTGGCCCAGCTGCTGGCACATGCGGCGTATCTGCCGGTTCAGGCCCTGGGTGAGTATTATGCGGAAGGTGTCGGGCGATTCGCGGAATACGCGGCAGGGCCGCGTGACCTGGCCCAGTATCGGCACGCCGGCGGCCATCTCGCGCAGGAACTCGTCCGAGCAGCGGCGCGTGAGCGTTACGCGGTACTCCTTCTCGTGATTGTTGCCCGCGCGCAGTATCTTGTTTACGATGTCGCCGTCGTTGGTCATCAGTATCAGCCCGGACGAGTCCTTGTCCAGGCGGCCGATGGGGTACAGGCGCTCCGCACCGCCGACGAAGTCGACTATGTTGTCCGGCTCGCGCGGGTCGGTGGTGCATACTATGCCCACGGGCTTGTTGAGGGCTATGTAGCGGCGGGGCGCATAGGCGCGCAGCACGCGCCCGTCCAGCGTGACCTGCTGCCCCGGCAGCACGCGCGAGCCCAGAGAGGCTGTCTGCCCGGCTATGCGCACGCGGCCTTCTTCTATCAGGCGGTCGGCCTGACGGCGCGAGCATGCGCCGCTGTCCGCCAGGTACTTGTTGAGTCTGGTTCCTTCCTGCATCTGTATTCCCCTTTGATGTGACTTGGGCGTTATACCCCGTGCCGGCGCGCCAGTCGCAGCGCCTCATCGGAGAGCGCGCCGCATTCCTCGCCCTCGGCGCGGCGCACGGCCCAGCGCGCGCCCTCCTGCCGCCCGCTGCGCTCCAGGTG
>JBJEUC010000205.1:0-15526 GCA_051883635.1 Candidatus Fimadaptatus sp. | reverse complement strand
GAGCCTTTTGACTACCTGAGCGGGCGCAGTGGGTGTGCCCGCTTCACTTTTGCCAGATGCAAAGCACACTTGACA
Organism: Candidatus Fimadaptatus sp.; assembly: GCA_051883635.1. GTDB lineage: Bacteria > Bacillota > Clostridia > Christensenellales > Aristaeellaceae > Fimadaptatus. The sequence goes on along the minus strand of JBJEUC010000205.1, from coordinate 15,451 downwards.
AAAAATGCAAAGTATGATATGCTAAATATGCAAAGCGAACTTTGCGAAACGGAGGGGGGACGGCGCATGAACACGCGGATACGCGAGCTGCGGCGCGAAAGGCGCATATCGCAGGAGGAGCTTGCGCGCGCCGTGGGCACGACGCGGCAGACGATAACCTCCATCGAGGTGGGGAAGTACATCGCGTCGCTGCCCCTGGCGTATAAGATAGCTCGGTACTTCGGGTTGACGATAGAGGAAGTATTCGACTTTTCGGAGGTGGAGTGAGGGTGGCGGGCAGTGATTACGCAGCTTCGCTGCGCAGGCAGAACATCGCCATGTACATACTGCTGGCGCTGTCGGTGGCGCTGATAGTGTTCCTGGGCGAATATGGGCGGCTGGACTCGCGCGACTGGACGCGCACGGCCGAGGCGGCGCAGAAGCTGCTGTTCGTATGGCAGGGCTACATGATATGGCGCATAGCGCGCAACCGGCGCCTGCTGCGGGAGCCGCTCGAGCTGAAGGCGCACATGGTAAAGGCGCGCGATGAGCGGCGCGCGGCGATATGCGGCCAGACCGGCCGCCGGTTCTGTCAGGTGTTCATGGTGGCGATGAGCGTGGCGGCAGCCATCGCTACGATGTACGACATGACGGTGTTCAACACGCTGTATGCGACCCTGCTCGCGGCGCTGGCGCTGTGGGGCGCGCTGTACCTTTGGTACGGCAGGCGCATGTAGCAAGGCGCAAAAAGCGCCGGAGCGGGCGATGGCCTGCTCCGGCGCTTTGGGTATCAGATGGTATCGTCGGTGGGGTCCTCGGGCACGTCGTGCGCCATGGGCGTATCGGCGGGCCTTGCCTGCGGCGCTGCCTCGGGGCGCGGCGCATGGGCGCGCTCGGGACGCGGGCCGCGCTCGCGGTGCTCACCCGGCTTGTCGCCGCGGCGCTCGGGACGCCGCTCCGGACGGCGGCTCGGACGCGCGGGGGTGCGCTCTCCGGCCTCGGGCGCGGGCGCGTCGGCCTTGAGCGTTATCACCACGCGGCGATTGGGCTCCTCGCCCTCGGAATGGGTCTGCACATAGGGATGGTTCTGCAGCGTGGCGTGCAGCACGCGCCGCTCGTAGGGGTTCATGGGCTCCAGCACGACCTTGCGGCCGCTCTTTACCGCCCGGTCGGCCATGCGCGCGGCCAGGCGCGTGAGCGAATCCTCGCGCTTGGCACGGTAGTGCTCGGTGTCCAGCGATACGCGGATGTAGTCCTCGCGGTCGCGGTTGACCTCCAGCGAGGTCAGGTATTGCAGCGCGTCCAGCGTGTCGCCGCGGCGGCCTATCAGTATGCCCAGCGTGTCGCCCATCATGCTGATGGACATGCTGCCGCTGGTCTCGGCCACGTATATCTTGACCGAAACGCCCATAAGGCGCGTGAGCTTGTCCAGGTACTCGTAAGCGCGCTTGCCGGCCTCGCTGAGCGTGGCGGGATCCTGGTCGGGCAGCGGCCCCTCGGGTATGACCGCGCGCTCCACGTCCTCATGGGGACGCGCGGGTCGGGGCTGACGCGGGGGCTTCGGGCCGACGGGCCGGGCCTGCTGGGCGGGCTTGGGCTGAGCGGCTTTGGGCTGTTCAGCCTTGGGCTGCTCGGAACGGGGCTGCTCAGCCTTGGGCTGAGCGGGCCGGGGCTGAACGGGCTTGGGTTGAGCAGACTTGGGCTGCGTGGCCTTGGGCTGCTCGGGCTTGGGCTGTTCCGCCCTGGGCTGCTCGGCCTTGGGCGGAGTGGGCCTGGGCTGAGCGGGCTTGGGCTGAGCGGCCTTGGGCTGTTCGGGCCTGGGCTGCGCGGGCCGGGGCGCGGCGGCGCGGGGCTTGTCCGCGATGGTGGAAACGCGCGTGGAAGCGCCCGGGCGCAGTATCTGATCCATGTCTATTTCGGGCTCCTGATCGCGCTCGGTGATGCGGACCTTGGCGGGCTTGGCGCCGAACAGGCCGAAGAAGCCCTTGCTGCCCTCGTCTATCACCTCAAACGTCACGTCAGAAAGCTCCAGATTCAATCGGGCAAGCCCGGCCTGAACGGCTTCCTCGACTGTCTTGCCGGTACTCTCTATCGATCTCATCAAATATTCTCCTGAGAGGCCTTAGCCTTTGCATCCTTTCTGTCAAAGTACTTGCCAATTATTACGTTTTGCAGTATGGCTATCACGTTGGCCGTCAGCCAGTAGATGGAGAAGGCGGCCGAGGACGTGCAGCATATCCACAGCGACATAAGCGGGAAGAAGTACTTCATGAACATGCCCATGGTGTTGGGCTTGCCGTTGGGGGAGGCCTGCGCGGTCTCGCCGGGATTCAGCTTGGTCTGCAAAAACTGCGTGGTGGCGGCCAGCACGGGCAGTATGTAGTAGCCGTTGGGGTTGTTGAGCACCTGCAGTATCTCCCAGGAGGGCAGCGAACCCGAGCGCATCAGGTTGCCTATGCCCTCGACCACGGTAGCGCCGTAATCTATCATGATGGGGTTATAGAGCTGAGCATTGTTCACGAACGCGCGGGCGGCGTCCACGGCCTCCTGGGTCACGTTGGCGGTGGCCTGCAGCGAGGCGAGGTCGCGCCCTATCGGTATCACGGCCGCGTAAAGCGTATCGGAGCAGAACACGTTCTTGACCCACAGCCAGCTCTGCAGCACGGGCTCGCCGCCGGCCTCCAGGGTCTGAATGATCTTGATTATCTCCTCGGAGGCTATCGCCTGCATGGTCCACAGCATGCCGAACAGCAGCGGGAACTGTATGAGCAGGGGCAGACAGCCGCTCATGGGGTTGATCTTTTCCTTTTTGTACAGCTCAGCGGTCTTGCGCTGCAGCTTTTCCTGGTCGTTGGCGTACTTGGCGTTCAGCGCGTCCAACTGCGGCTTTATGTCGCTCATGCGCTTCATGGAGCGGCGGGACTTGATGTCCAGCGGCAGGAGCACTCCGCGGATAACTACGGTGAATATGACCACAGCCCAGCCGTAGTTGGGCACGATCCAGTATATCGTCTCCAGCAGCGGCCGCAATATGGATACGAGCAGATTATGCATCTTTCAAAAACCCTCCAATTTGAGTGCAGGTCATCGGGTCAGGGCACGGGATCATACCCGCCGGGGTTGAACGGGTGACATCTGAGTATGCGGCGCAGGGCGAGCCAACCGCCCTTGAACGGCCCGTAGCGCCGGACGGCTTCCAGCGCATATGCCGAACAGGTGGGCACAAACCGGCAGCAGGGCGGGAACATGGGCGAGATGGCATGCCGGTAGAACTGTATCAGCATGATAAACACGCCCCTGAGCAGCAGGGATATCAGGCGGTAGACCGCCTTAAGGGGCCAAAGCAGCTTGCTGCCGGACATAGTCATTCCTCCGTTAGCAATCCCTCGCGCCGGAGCACGTATTTGAGCGAACGGCCCAGAGTGCGATAGTCCGCCACAGCTGCGGGCGGACGCGCTATCAGAACGTACTGGCCGGGCTTTACCTCGTGCTGCATCAGGCGGAAGTTCTCGCGCAGCAGCCGCTTTACGCGGTTGCGGGTCACGGCGCAGCCCACCTTGCGGCTTACGGAGATGCCCAGCCTGAGCTGCCGGCCGGGAACGTGTATCAGCGTAAAGTGCGTGCAGCCCGAGGACTTGCCGCGCCGGTACACGTACTGAAACTGCTGATTGCGGTGCAGCGTCATGCGCCTGCCCAGCCGGAAATTGCGTCTAACTAATGAATCAGCCCGCGTCACGGCTGAAGCGCCGGAGCGCTCAACCCCGACGGGGCCGTTCATAGGGGCCTTAATCGGCTTTTCGTTCATTTGCGATTACGCAGACAGTACCTTGCGGCCGCGGGCGCGACGGCGGGCCAGAACGTTGCGGCCGTTCTTGGTCTTCATGCGGGCACGGAAACCGTGTACCTTGGAACGCTGACGGGTCTTGGGCTGGAAAGTCATCTTGTTGGCCATGGGAAAAACACTCCTTCATGTTATTATCGGCGGCATCGGTTGGGATGCTATCCTGCTGCTCATGCGCGCGGACAAAAGCCCGACAATGCAACTACTATAGTATAAATTAGCGCGGGAGTTCTGTCAAGTGCGTTTACTTGCGCACATTAAACTTAAAACAGCGCGTGCAGGAAATATTGGTCGATAAGCACATAAATGCCGAGGAACGCTGTGTATATTGCAAAATACCTGAGCGGGCACTTGCGGATTATGCGCAGCATGAACTTTATCGCCAGGAAGCCGGACACCGCCGCCACCACCACCGCCAGCGCCGTGGTGCCCCAGTTGACTTCCGCAATGCTTATGCCCTCGCCCTTTATCAGGTCCTTGAGCGACATGACCAGCGAACCCAGTATCGCCGGCGCGCTCATCATAAAGGAGAAATCGGCCGCCTTCTTGCGCTTGAGGCCGCTGGACACGCCGCCCGCGATGGTGGAGCCCGAGCGCGATACGCCCGGCAGTATCGCAAAGGCCTGCATAAGGCCCATTATGATGGTGTCGCGCCAGGTGAGCCGGTCGTGCGTTATCGCGCGCCCGGACACCACGTCGGACAGCACCAGCACCGCCGAGGTTATGAGGAAGGAGAAGCCCAGGAACTGCCCCTCGAAGGCGGCGTCGAAGAAGTCGCCGAACACCAGCGTGGCGATAACGGCCGGTATCGTGGCCACTATCAGCTCGGGCAGCAGGCTGCGCACGGGATGGCGCACCATGTTCCAGAACAGCTTGAAATAGACTGCCAGCACGGCCAGCAGCGTGCCCGCGTGCAGCAGCACCTCAAGCAGCAGACCGGTGCTGGGTATGTCGAACAGCTTTTGCACCAGCAGCAGATGGCCGGACGAGCTTATGGGCAGGAACTCGGCCAGGCCCTGGGTCAGGCCCAGTATCACAGCTTGAAAGGCATTCAGATTCATTCAGATTCCTCCACTAATGTGCCGAGCGGCTTCAGGCCGCGCGGGAAGTGACTCTTTACTATGCCGTCGTGGGCCTTGCCGAAGCATACGGGCAGGCCCCGCCAGTGAATGAGCGTCCAGCCGTCCGCGCAGGGGCGCTCTATCTGCTCGCCGCGCACCAGCTGCAGCGCCTCCCGCGTGTCCACGGAAAGGGCGCTTCGGTCGGGCGCCAGCGCGCGCGCCAGGGCGTAGGCGGGTTCCACGTGACTGCGCCCCACCGTGCACAGCTCCAGCCCGGCGCGCACCACGCGCACGCCGTCCAGCTCCGGACAGCCCTCCGGCAGCAGGTACAGCTTCTGGCCAAACAGCGCGCTCTCGCCGCTCAGCGCGGGCAGTGCCACCGTATCGCGCAGGCGCTTCAGCGCGTCCTGCGCCGCGCGGGCGGACTTGAGCTGCTCGACGCGGGGCCTGCCGCCCCGGCGCACCGGCTCGGCGGTGGGCTCGCCGCTCTTTCTGAGGCGGCAGACGAAGTGGCCCTCGCCGCGCACTAGGTGCGGCCATATGCGCAGCATCCCGTCGCGCGAAGCGCCCAGCCCCTCGAGCGCGAAGTCCTCGCGCGCCATGTCGGCGTGGCGGCGCAGGAAGGCCGCTATCGAATCCTCGTTCTCCATGCGGTTGAAGGTGCAGGTGGAGTAGACCAGCGCTCCGCCGGGCCTGAGCAGCTCGTAGGCGCTGTCCAGTATGCCGGCCTGGCGCTCGTGACACATGCGCGGCGCGTCGGGCGACCACTGCCGGAGCGCCTCATCGTCGCGCCGGAACATGCCCTCGCCCGAGCAGGGCGCGTCCACCAGCACGGCGTCAAAGCGCGCGCCCCAGCGGGCGGCCAGCCGGTCGGGGTATTCGCAGGTGACTACCGCGTTTAAAAAGCCCTGCCGCTCCAGGTTGGAGGCCAGCATCTGCGCGCGCGCGGGCACGGGCTCGTTGGCGACCAGCAGGCCCCGGCCCCTCAGCGCGGCGGCCAGCTGCGAGCTCTTGCCGCCCGGCGCGGCGCACAGGTCCAGCACGCGCATGCCGGGGCGCACGTTCAGCGCTGCACCGGCCGCCATGGCCGAGGGCTCCTGCATGTAGTACAGCCCCAGCAGGTGCATGAGCGACGAGCCGGGCAGCGCGCTTACGTCCACGCGGTGCGCGCCCTCCTGCCAGGGCACGGGCTCGCCCGCGTAGCTGCTCGCCAGCGCGCAGGCCGCGCCGCAGCCCGGGCTTTCGCCCGCCAGTGCCAGTTCGGGCTCCGCCGCTGCGCCGGTCAGGCCGCGGCGCGCGTTCAGGCGCAGCGCGCGCGCGTGGGGCTGGCCGTAGGTGGCGAAGAAGTCGCGGGCCTGCGCGCCCAGCAGCGCCTCTATCTCGCGCCGGAACTGTACCGGCAGCTCATCGGCGCGCATCAGCTGCGCGCGCCCGGCTCGGACATGAGCACGGTCAGATGGCCGCTGAGCATGAAGCTGCCCAGCGCCGCCGGTATCAGCACGCTGTCGCCGTTATGCATTTCGACGCAGCCGCCCTCGTACTCCACCGCGCCCTCGCCCAGCGCGGTCAGCAGCGCAAAGCTGTCGGTCTCGACCGGCATGCGGCCCATGACCTCCAGGCGCGCGAGGCGGAAGAAGTCGCCCTCCACCAGCGCGGCGCGCCGTCCGCCCTCTACCTCGGTCACTACCGGCACGACGGGCCGGGTGTCTATGTCGCAGCGGGTCACGTCCAGCGCCTTCTGGGTATGTATCTCGCGCGGACGGCCCCAGTCCCACATGCGGTAGGTCACGTCGGAGGACTGCTGTATCTCGTAGAGCACTATGCCGCCGCCTATAGCGTGTACGGTGCCGCTGCGTATGTAAAGGCAGTCGCCGGGCTGCACGTCTATCCAGTTGAGCGTCTCCTCGATGCGGCCCTCCTCGACGGCCGCGCGCAGCTCGGCGGGCGTGCGGGCGTTCACGCCGAACACCAGGCGCGCGCCCGGCTGTGTGGCCAGTATGTACCAGGCCTCGGTCTTGCCGCGCTTGCCCTCCACGCGGGCGGAGTACTCGTCGTCGGGATGCACCTGAACGCTGAGCTTCTCGCGCGCGTCCAGGAGCTTGAGCAGCAGCGGGAACTCGTCGAAATCGCCCAGCAACGCGTCGCCCATCGCGCGCGCGGCCTCGCTGAGCGTGCGGCCGGCCATATCGCCGTTCACTATCACGCTCTCGCGGCCCGGCAGCGCCGATATCTCCAGGCTCTCGCCGGTCATGTCGTCGGGAATGTCCTTGCCGAACAGCTCGCGCAGGCGCGCGCCGCCCCAGGGCGTCTCGCTGCCGTGGCGAAAGTAGGGCTTCATCTTAAGCGGATAAACCGTCATTGCAATCGCTCCCCAATCGTATTGTATGCTTTAATTGTACATGCTTATTCGGCGCTGTCAATCGCATTATGGCTAAAGGTTGCCGGTATTTGCGGGGCGAGGGGCGTCCGGGGCGCGTGCGCTTGACGAGGGGTGCGCGCGCGCATATAATGGAGCGGTAGGGGAGGTGAAGTGCGTGCGTACCGAGCGGATAAGCATGCGGGCGCTGGCCGAGTTTTCGCTGCTCACGGGCGATCTGTACGCCGAGGGCGGCAACGCCGCGCGCATGCGCGAGGGCATGCTCAACCATCAGGCGCTGCAGGGGCTGTACGAGGACGGCATGGAGGCCGAGGCGGCGCTGGAGCTGACCGTGCGCACGAATACCTGCGACCTGAAGGTGTCGGGCCGCGCCGACGGGCTCAGGGTGGCCGATGGCCTGGTCACGGTGGAGGAGATAAAGTCGGCCTCGGGCCGCGTGACCCCGGACAGCTATCCCGCCCACTGGGCGCAGGCCAAGGGCTACGCGCTCATGGCGCTCAAAAAGCACGGACTTTCCCGCGCGACGGTGCGCCTGGTCTACGTGCATTCGCTGGCGACCGGCGCGTTCACGCGCTTCACGCGCGAGTTCACCCTGGAGCAGCTGCAGAGCGACTTTGACGCGCTGCTTGAGCCCTATGCGCTCTGGCTGGACGCGCAGGTGCGCTTTGAGGACGCGCGCGACGAATCGATACGCGAAATGAAGTTCCCCTTCGGCGGCTACCGCGCCGGGCAGCGCCGCATGGCCGTGAAGGCCTACCGCGCGCTGCGGGACAGGCACAAGCTGCTGATAGAGGCGCCCACCGGCACGGGCAAGACGGCGGGCGCGCTGTTCCCGGCGCTCAAGGCGCTGGGCGACGGCCACATAGCCAAGGTGATGTACCTCACGGCGCGGCGCACCACCCGGCGCGCGGCGCGGGACTGCCTGAACCTGCTCAAGCAGGGCGGACTGCGCGCGCGCGTGTGCGTGCTCACTGCCAAGGAGCAGATATGCCCAACGCCCGGCGTGCGCTGCACGCCCCAGACCTGCCCGCTGTGCGAGGGGTACTTCGACAAGCGCCGCGCCGCGCTGGATGAGGCGCGGGACGCGACGGATTACGACTTCGACTTCATACGGGCGCTGGGCGAGAAGCACGGGCTGTGCCCGTTCGAGCTGTCGCTGGATATAAGCGAGACCGCCGACGTGATAATCTGCGATTACAACTATGTGTTCGACCCCAACGTGTACCTCAGGCGCTTCTTTACCACCAAGTCGCAGTTCGGCCTGCTGATAGACGAGGCGCACAACCTGGAATCGCGCGCGCGGGACATGCTCTCGTGCGCGATACGCTTTGACGACTACGTGACGCTCTACCGGCACATCAGCGCCCAGGTGGGGCCGGAGAGCGCCGAGTGCGCGCAGCTGGTCAAATTCATGACCGTGTGGCGCGCCTTCGGCGCGGGCCGCGCCCAGCCGGGCTTTGATTCGGTCAAGCCCGAGGCGCTCATACGCGCCTGCGAGGAGTTCACCGACGCGACCTCGCCTGCGCTCTCCTGCGCGGCCGAGTGCGCGGGGGAGTGGGCCGACCGGTGGTTCGGGCTGCTCGACTTTGCGCGCGTGGGCGCGATGTATGCGCCCGAGAACTTCGCCACGCTCTATGAGCCGCACGGCAACGCCGTGGACGTGACGCAGCTGTGCGTGGATGCCACCGGGCACATACGCAAGTGCCTGGCCAAGGCGCGCGCGACGGTGATGTTTTCGGCCACGCTCACGCCGATGAAGTACTACTTTTCGGCCCTGGGCCTGGACGAGGACGAGGGCGACGAGATGCTGGAGCTGCCCTCGCCCTTCCTGAGCGAGAACTTCCTGGTGCGCCGGATACCGGTGCCCACGCGCTACTCGCAGCGCGAGAGCTCGCTTGCGCTCATCGCGGACGCGTTGGGCTGCCTGGCGCAGGCGCATACCGGCAACTACATCGCCTGCTTCCCGTCGTATGCCTACCTGCGCGCGGCGGCAGCGGTGTTCAGGCGCCGCCACCCGGGGGTGGCGGTGCTGGAGCAGACGCCCTCCATGACCGACAGGCAGCGCGACGCCTTCCTTGCGCGCTTTGAGCCCGCGCCCGAGCGCTCGATGGTGGCCTTCATCGCCATGGGCGGTGTGTTCTCGGAGGGCATCGACCTGCCGGGCGAGAGGCTCTCGGGCGCGGCGATAGTGGGCGTGGGCCTGCCGCAGATATGCGCCGAGCGCGAGGCGCTGCGCGCGCACTTTGACGAGAAGTTGGGCGAGGGCTTCAACTACGCCTACGTGTACCCGGGCATATGCAAGGTGCTGCAGTCGGCGGGCCGCGTGATACGCACCGAGGACGATTCGGGCGTGGCGCTGCTGCTGGACGACCGCTTCTTCCGCGAGCCGTACAGCGAGCTCACCCCGCGCCACTGGCATGTGGGCGACGCGAGCCTTAAGGAGCTGCCGGGGCTGCTCAGGAGGTTCTGGCGCGGCGAGGCGTATTGAGCGGCGGCTACTCGCGTATGAACGCGCGGTCGGATGCGGGTATGCCGCCCGCGTCCGATATGTAGCGCTCCACGCGCATGTGCAGATCGTACTTGTCGCGCAGCGCCGCTATGCGGGGCATGAGGGGAGAGGCGTGGTGCATATCGAGCGCGCGCTGGTCCTGCCAGCTGTCTATCAGCAGCACCGTCTCCTCGTCGTGCATCGGAAAGAAGTGCTCGTAGCGCAGGTTGCCGCTTTTGGCCCGTATCTCGCTTACGATGCCGCTGGATGTCATCTCCCGGGCGAAGCTGCGCGCGCTGCCGTCCCGGCCCGTGTAGTAGATGTTTACCGTTATCGCCATGAATGCGACCTCCTTTTGCGGCCTGAATGCCGCCGGTGCCATTATAGCATATCGCGCCGCCGGGCGGTAGCGCGTCTGCCGATATGGCGATGCAATTTTGCTCAACATATGTTGACGCGCCGCGCGCAAATGTATATACTATATGGGTGATGAAAATCTGCGCGGTGCGCCTTGGAGAGTGAGGCTATGCGCCATATAGAGATACTTGATACCACGCTGCGTGACGGCGCGCAGGCCGAAGGCGTGGTTTTTTCGCGCGAGGACAAGCTCAAGGTGCTGCGGCGGCTGGACGACCTGGGCGTGGACTTCATCGAGGCGGGCAACCCGGCCTCCAATCCCAAGGATATGGAGTTTTTGCAGTACGTGTGCTCGCGCATGAAGCTCAATAACGCGCGCGTGGCGGCGTTCGGAGCCACCTGCCGGGTGGGCCAGCGCGCTGAGGAGGCGCAGGGCCTTGCCGCCATACTGGAGTCGGGCGCGCGCCTGGCCTCGATATTCGGCAAGAGCTCGCTGTTCCATGTGCGCGAGGTGCTCAGGACCACGCCCGAGGAGAACCTGCGCATGATACGCGATTCGGTCGCGCATCTGACGGCGGCGGGCGTGGAGGTGTTCTTCGACGCGGAGCAGTTCTTCGACGGCTGGCAGGAGGATGCGGACTACGCGCTGGCCACGCTCAGGGTCGCGCGCGAGGGCGGCGCGAGCCGCCTGGTGCTGTGCGATACCAACGGCGCGACGCTGCCGGGCGACATAGCGCGCATAACGGCGGCGGTCATAGCCGGGCTGGGCGACGTGGTGGGCATACACACGCACGACGACACCGCGCTGGCGGTGGCGGGCGCGCTGGCGGCCGTGGGCGCGGGTGCGCGGCAGGTGCAGGGCACTATGAACGGCTACGGCGAGCGCTGCGGCAACGCGAACCTGTGCGCGCTGGCGCCCGACCTCATACTCAAGCTCGGATGCGAGGCGGGGCCGTTCCGCCTGGAGGAGCTGACCGGGGCGGCCCGGTTCGTGGCCGAGGTGGCCAACATGGCGCTGCCGCGCTCCATGCCCTACGTGGGGCGCTCGGCGTTTGCGCACAAGGCCGGCATGCATCAGGACGCGGTGAACAAAAACCCGCGCACATACGAGCACATACCGCCCGAGACGGTGGGCAACAAGCGCCGCGAGCTGGTGAGCGAGGTGGCCGGCCGCTCGGGGCTGATGAGCCAGATGGAGCGCATGGCCCCGCACATATCGCTGGGCAGCGAGGAGGCCCGGGGCATTGTCACGCGGCTCAAGGAGCGCGAGTGGCTGGGCTATTCCTACGAGGCGGCCGAGGGCTCGCTGGAGCTGCTGGTGCTGGAGGAGCTGGGGCGGCATGTGAGCTTCTTCGACCTGAAGGACTTTCAGGTGATAACCCGCAGCCAGTACGACGAGCGCAGCGCCGTAGCCATGGTCAAGGTGGCCGTGGACGGGCGCGAGGAGATAACCGCGGCGGAGGGCGACGGCCCGGTCAACGCGCTGGATATGGCCCTGCGCAAGGCGCTGACGGTGTTCTACCCCAGCCTCAACCGCATGTACCTGAAGGACTTCAAGGTGCGCGTGCTGGACAACGGCGGCACGGCCTCCACGGTGCGCGTGCATATAGAGTCCTCGGACGGCGCGCACGCCTGGTCCACGGTAGGGGTTTCTTCCAATATAATAGAGGCCTGCCTGCATGCGCTCAGCGAGGCGATAACGTATATGCTGCTCAAGGAAGTGGACGGCTGGGAGAGCGGCAGAGACGCAAAGGGCGCGGACAGGGCGCTTTAAGAGGTGTATGGATGCAGACATTGCTAGGTTACCTGGAACCGTTTTTGTGCGGGGTCTTTCCGTGGCTGGTCACGGCGCTTATGGCGGCGCTGCTCGTCATGTACCTGCCGCGCTACGTGTACGAGGGCTATTCGGGCCGCTACTTCCTGCGGACGCACCGCGCCGAGCCCGGCGAGGAGATACGCTTTCTCCGGCTTGGCAAAAGGCCGCTCAGGGCCGTGTGCTGGGTGCTGATGATGTTCCTGGCCTCGCGCGCGCTGTGGCTGATAGCGCTTCAGATATACATAAGCGCCAAGGGCTGGGCCCCGCTGAGCCTTGCAAACCTTCCGGACTACGTGAACAAATGGGACGCGGTCAACTACACGCGCATAGCGCAGTACTGGTACGGCTTTGAGGACCACGGCATAGAGGGCTACATAAAGGAGTACACGATAGCGTTCCTGCCGGGCTTCCCGCTGATGATAAAGGCGCTGGAGCTGCTGGTGGGCGACTATGTGCTCAGCGGCCTCATACTCTCAAACGCCCTGACGATAGGCTCGGGTATAATACTGTACGCGATGGTCGCGGACATGTACAGCGAGCCCGCGGCGCGGCGCGCGTGCTTCTTCTTCTCGTTCTCGGCGGCGGCCGGGGTATTTTCGGCCACGCATTCGGAGAGCGCGTTCTTCTTTCTGACGCTGCTGGCGGTGTACCTGGCGCGCAAGCGCCGCTTCATAGCGGCGGTGGCGGTGGGCGCGTATGCCGCGTTTACCCGGCAGTTCGGCATGTTCGTCGCCGTGCCGGTGTTTTACGAGATGCTGCGCAGCCTGGAGCGCTATCCCACGGGCACCGACATGATACAGCGCGAGCGCGCCGACACCGGCGCGGTGGGCGCGGCGCCCACGCTCATGGAGCGCGCGCGCAACAGCGTGCGGTTCCGCATGGTGTGGCGCTACCTCCTGCTGGCGGCCTGCGTGCTGGTGGGCTACGGCGTGTATATGGCGATTAACTGGGCGGTGTACGGCACACCCACGGCGTTTCTGCATTACCAGCAGCTCAACTGGAACAACCATCTGGCGCCGATGTGGGACTGCGTGCGCATAATCGCGGAGCAGCTGCCCTCGAACGTCGCGCTGGGCCGGACGAGCAGCGTGATGGGCATATTCGTGCCCGAGCTGGTGCTGGCGCTGGCGCTGCCGGTGCTGCTGGCCTGCTTTGTGCGGCGCGGAGACGCGGGCGACAACGCCTACGCCTGGTGCTATGTGGCGCTCACGTTTTCGTCAAGCTGGCTGATATCGGGCATAAGGTACATAGCGGCCATGTACCCGCTGTATATTATGCTGGCGCTGCTCACCTCGAACAGAAGGCTGAGGCATGTGCTTTACGCGATAACGCTTATTGTGTTTGTCTATTACAACGTCATGTACAGCGCGCACGGGTACGTGGTGTGACGCGCTGCATGGAATATATGGAGGAGGGTGCATACCAATGAAGAAGCTCATCGAGGAATTCAAGGCGTTCGCGTTCAAGGGCAATGTTGTCGACATGGCCGTCGGCGTAATGATAGGCGGCGCGTTCGGCAAGATAACGACGTCGCTGGTCAACGACATATTCATGCCGCTGCTGAGCCTGATAATGGGCCGCGTAAACGTGGCTGACTGGTTCCTGGCGCTGGACGGCAACACCTACGCCACGGCCGCGGACGCCGAGGCCGTGGGCGCGCCGGTGTTCAAGTACGGCTCGTTCCTGTCCACGGTAATCGACTTTTTCCTCATCGCGCTGTGCGTGTTCGTGTTCGTGAAGCTCATCAGCAAGCTGCGCAAGCCCAAGGTCGAGGCTCCCGCCGAGCCGGCGCGCAAGTGCCCCTTCTGCATGAGCGAGATAGACAAGGAAGCCACCCGCTGCCCGCACTGCACCAGCGTGCTGGATGAGGGCAGGCATGCGTGAAGCGCTTAGGCGCGAGCGCGGCTTCATGGTGCTGGCGCTCGTCTGCGCGGCGCTGGCGGTCATAGCCGGGCTGCGCGCCGGCGCGGCGCTCGACCATGGGACTCAGGTGGTCGAAGGCTTCAAGCCGCCGGCGAGCGCGCTCATCGACGTGAACAGCTGCGACGCGCTGCTGCTGACGTCGCTGCCGGGCATAGGCGAAAAGACCGCGCAGCGCATAATCGACGGCAGGCCCTACGAGAGCGTGGAGGACCTGCGGCGCGTTGAGGGCATAGGCGAAAAGACGCTGGAGGGCATCCGCGAGCGGATATGCGTCGGGGACTGATACGGGCCGCCGGACGGGCGATGGGGCACGCCGGCGGCCATTTTTGCGCCATGATAAGTTTACGGCGGTCGGGCGGTATATCGCCGCGAAGTGTGATACAGTCATATGGGCCCTGGGAGCTCCGGCGGCATGGGCCCTCCCGGGCGCCGGTCGCGCCCGGCGGCCCGCGCGCATTGCGGTGCTGCCGCTGCTTCCAGGGGGAGCCGTCCCCCGTCCACGAACCTTAGCCATACTTTGCAGGGAGAGTATCTATGCTTAAACTGGGAAATCGTGACTTCTTCCGTGACATAATCAGGATAGGCCTGCCCATAGCCGTGCAGGGCCTTCTGACCAGCTCGCTGTCGTTCATCGATTCGCTGATGATAGGCTCGCTGGGCGAAACGGCGCTGGCCGCCGTGGGTGCGGCGGGCCAGTTCGGCGCTCTGCTGTTCGGGTTCTACTGGGGGCTGTGCTGCGGCGGCACAATGTTCATCGCCCAGTATCATGGCGTGAACGACCAGGACGGCATACGCCGCGCGTATGGACTGACCACCACCTGCATGACGGCGGTGGCGCTGGTGTTCAGCCTGCTGGCGATAGCTGTGCCCGAATGGGTGATGAGCATATACGCCTCCGACCCGGAGGTGCAGGCGCTGGGCGCGCAGTATCTGCGCATAGTGGGCGTGGCGTACCTGTTCCAGACGTTCTCGACCTCGCTGTCCGGCGTGCTCAGCTCCACCGAGCGCGTTAAGCTGCCGCTGGTGGCCTCCATCGCCTCGATACTGACCAACACCGGGCTCAACTGGCTGCTGATATTCGGCAACCTGGGCGCGCCGAAGCTGGGCGTGACCGGCGCGGCGCTGGCCTCGGTGGCGGCGGCGGTGGTCAACGTGGCGGTGCTGCTGGGCGTATGCATAAAGCAGCGCAACATCGCCGTCACGCACATAGGCCGCATGTTCCGCTGGTCGGGCGCGTTCGTGCGCGACTACGCGGCCAAGTCCGCGCCGCTGGTGATAAACGAGTCGTTCTACAGCCTGGCCGTGCTGGTGGTCAACATAGTGTACGGGCGGCAGGGCGCGGGCAACATGGCGGCGGTGAGCATATTCCGCACGATAGAGGGCCTGACGTTTGCGTTCTTCCGCGGGCTGTCCAGCGCCAGCTCGGTCATGGTGGGCAAGCGCGTGGGCGCGGGCGACCTGCGCGAGGCCGCGCAGTACTCGCGCTGGTTTGCGGCGCTGTGCCCGATGCTGTCGTTTGCCGTGTGCGCGTGCGTGGTGCTGGCGCGCGGGCCGCTGATGAGCCTGTTCGACATATCCGACGCGGTGCGGGGCACGGTTACGCAGATAC
>JBJEUC010000204.1:0-3679 GCA_051883635.1 Candidatus Fimadaptatus sp. | reverse complement strand
TAGACAGCAGGAATATGCGGAACTAATGGAGTATTATGACCCTTCTTATGTTATGTGGGTTTCGACTGCGAACAACGCCGTTCTTGTGTTGAAGCATTATAATGAAGGTAGCGATTTCTCCCGCACGAAACTGGATTACATCTCTCTGGATGCGGCTGAGATTTTCGCGCAGATCGAACAGACCGGCGTTGATTCCGGCTCCAACAGTGTGGAAGGTCTGTAAGCGCAGGAATCCCGATATTGAAAGTGGGGAGGTTCAATGCTGGCATATCTTGGCTGGATCGTGGCGGCGTTTCTTGGCGGCTTCCTGCTGGCACTCAGGTACCGGAAGAAGCGCCCCTCCCTGCGGGAGAACTTCGCAAGGGTGGAGTTTTTCAAAGGTCGGGGCTATCGGGAAATACTGGCGATTGCAGGAACAAAGCCGGACAGCATCATCCAACAGGCAGATGGGCGCAGCATCCGGGTGTGGAAGGAATTCGGCTATTCCATCTCGCTGGGCTTTGACGCGAGCGACATCTGCCTGGGCGTGATGGACGAGCAGTACTGAGCGGCGGGGCCGCCCCGACGCGCGGCGGGACGGACGATCTGGAAAAGTCAAGGGAGGAATCTGCTTTTGATGGCATATGCAGAAGCGGTCGCAGGAGAAGCTGCCGCCGCAGCAGTTCCGTTTACAACTGTCATTTTCACGTTTTTGCCCATCGTCTTGCTTATCGTCCTTGTCGCTGTTATCCTGCAAAGATGAACGCAGGAAGCCGCCGCGCGCATATGAGCGCCAAACAAAGAGCCTTATCCGGTTTCCCGGATAAGGCTCTCTCCTGTCATTCACCCAGCGCGGCCTTTACGAAGGCGCGGAAGAGCGGGTGCGCGTGGTTGGGGCGGCTCTTGAACTCGGGATGGTACTGCACCGCCAGGCAGAAGCGGCAGGGCGTGTATTCTATGACCTCGACCAGATGGCCGTCGGGCGACTTGCCCGAAAGGCGCAGGCCGATGCGCTCGAAGTCGGCGCGGTATTCGTTGTTGAACTCGTAGCGATGGCGATGGCGTTCGGAGATGTCGCTTGCGCCGTATATGGCCTCCAGCTGGCTGCCCGGCTCTATGTGGCAGGGGTACGCGCCCAGCCGCATCGTGCCGCCCTTGGGCAGGTTGCCCTGCTGGTCGGGCATGAGCGCGATGACCTGATGCTCGCTGTCGGGGTGGAACTCGGTCGAGTTGGCGTCCCGCCAGCCCAGCACGTCGCGCGCCAGCTCTATGGTCAGTATATGCAGGCCCAGGCACAGGCCCAGGTAGGGTATGTCGTGCTCGCGGGCGTAGCGCGCGGCGGCTATCTTGCCGTCTATGCCGCGGTTGCCGAAGCCGCCGGGCACCAGCACCGCGTCCGCGCCGCCCAGCAGCGCCTCGGCGGTCTGGTCGGTCACTTCCTCGGCCTCTATCCAGTCTATGTCCACATACACGCCGTTCTCGTATCCGGCATGGCTCAGCGCCTCGGCCACCGAAAGGTAGGCGTCGTGCAGCGCCACGTACTTGCCCACCAGCGCCACCTTTACGTGGCGGGAGCGGCTGTCTATGCGCTCCAGCATGCGGTTCCAGTCGCTCATGTCGGCGGCGGGCGCGTCCATGTGCAGCTCGCGCAGCACTATATCGGAAAAGTGGTTCTGCTCCAGCATCACCGGGGCCTGGTAGAGCACCGGCATGGTCAGGTTCTGTATCACGCAGTCGGGCTTCACGTTGCAGAACAGGGCTATCTTGTTGAGCACGCTCTGCTCTATCGGCTCGTCCGAGCGGGTGACGATTATGTCGGGCATTATGCCGAAGGACTGCAGCTCCTTTACCGAATGCTGGGTGGGCTTGGACTTGTGCTCGCCGGAGGACTTGATGTAGGGCACCAGCGTCACGTGTATGTACAGGCAGTTGTCCTGGCCCACCTCATGGCCTATCTGGCGTATCGCCTCCAGGAAGGGCTGGCTCTCCATGTCGCCGGTGGTGCCGCCTATCTCGGTGAGCACCACGTCGGCGTTGGTCTTTTTGCCCACGGCGTAGATGAAGCGCTTTATCTCGCCGGTTATGTGGGGTATCACCTGCACGGTCTCGCCCAGGTAGTCGCCGCGCCGCTCGGCGTTCAGCACGTTCCAGTACACCTTGCCGGTGGTGAGGTTTGAGTACTGGTTGAGGTCCTCGTCTATGAAGCGCTCGTAGTGGCCCAGGTCGAGGTCGGTCTCGGCGCCGTCCTCGGTCACATATACCTCGCCGTGCTGATAGGGGCTCATGGTGCCGGGATCCACGTTTATGTAGGGATCCAGCTTCTGCGCGCAGACCTTGAGCCCGCGCTGCTTGAGCAGGCGTCCCAGCGACGCCATGGTTATGCCCTTGCCCAGACCGGAGACCACGCCTCCGGTCACGAATATGTACTTGGTCATAGTATGCGGCTCCTTCTTTCAATATCGCAGATCGGGCCGTCGCCCGCATGTCACACCGAATAGGTCCTGAGTATCCCCTCGGCCACCTCGCGCTTGCTCACGCGCAGGTTCATCGCCTGCTTTTCGATATGGCGGTGCGCGGCCTCCTCGCTCCAGCCCATCTTCTCTATCAGCAGGCACTTGGCGCGGCTCACCGCGCGCAGGTCGTCCAGCTGCTTGCGCAGCTTGTCGCGCTCCATTATCAGCTCGTACATGCGCGCCTGCGTCATCTCCACCAGATGCAGCGCCTGCATGAACAGCGGCCGCACCAGCGGCTTGCTCATCACGAACACGCCCTCGCGCTCCAGCGTCGCGCTCAGCTGCTCCGCATGCTCCTCCTTGCACAGCATTATCACGCCCGCTCCGACCGAGGAGGCGTGCGCCGCCAGCTCATGGCCGAACTCGTCGGTGAGCGGCGTGTTTATCACCACCAGCTCAAACGCCTGGCTTATCAGCGCGCGCCGCGCATCGTTGCCGTTTGAGGCCGTGGCTATTCTGTCGAACCGCGAGGCAGAAAGCATCTCCCGCAATACCGCCTGCCCCTTTTCACTTGTGGATACTATCAATGCAGAGGGCATGGTGTCACCTTATATGTACTGGAAATAGAGGTCGTTCTCGGCCGCGTCGCGGTCGAGCGCGTTTTCCACGAACTCTATCTCGCGCAGGCGCTGTGCGCTTATGCCGGCCAGCAGTTCGGCGGGAAGCACTCTGCCGACAAAGGGACTGGCAAGGAGGTTGAGCGCCGAGCGCAGGTCGCGCGGCAGCATCTCGCACTCGCCGGGCATCTCGCCGCACCGGAGCGGCGCGGGCAGGGCAGCGCCCTCGGCCACGCCCTCCATGCCCGCGGCTATTATCAGCGAAAAGGCTATGTAGGGGTTGAGCGCCGAATCGGGCGAGCGCAGCTCTATGCGCGCGCGCTCGCCGCTGGCGTGCGGCAGGCGTATCAGCTGCGAATTGTCCTGCGACCAGCCTATGCTGCCCGGCATGTCCATGGTGGCCAGGCGGCGGTAGGAGTTGGTTATGGGGTTGAGCACGGCGGTCATCTCGGGCAGGCGGCGCATTATGCCGGCCACCAGCCCCGCCGCTTCCCCGGTGAGCCCGCCCGCGCAGTCGCTCATTATGTTGTGCCCGTCGCGGTAGGCGGAGAGGTTTATGTGCATGCCGCTGCCGGGATAGTTGCTCAGGGGCTTGGGCATGAAGGAGGCGTGCAGGCCGCTCATGGCCGC
>JBJEUC010000203.1:0-3683 GCA_051883635.1 Candidatus Fimadaptatus sp. | reverse complement strand
CGCGCCGCGAACTCAAGGCAGTCCGCAGCATAGCCGCCCAGCGGCCGTATGTCCTTATCATAATGCGGATACCTGGCCATGCGAAAGCGCCGGCCGTCTATCACCACGGCGTCCGGCGCGGTATCGCACCGCAGACCGGCCACATACAGCCTGTCGCCCGCCATCTGCCAGTCCAGCCGCACCTCGACGGCTCCGCTGAGCACTGCGCCCTCTCCCTTTATGGTCACGCCTTGCAGCGCATTCAGCTCTATCGGCCGGCATATATGGTATGTACCCGCCTTAAGCTCCACAGTGTCGCCGTCCGATATCAGCTCCCAATGAGCATCGTTGGGCGTAAAGCAATGTCTCATGGCTTATCCGCGCTCCCTCAATAGATGATCTGCTTAAGCTGTTTCAGCTCGTCCAGCGTGCGCTGGCCAATGCCGCCGTCCTGATATATCTGAAGGTTGATGGTAGTCATGCCCCCGGCGCGCTTCATGCCCTGCACGAAATCCGCCAGCTGCCGTGCGGTAAAGCGCGGAGCGGCTATCGGCGCGCTCAGCTTGTCGTGCCACCAATTGTCCTCCATAAGCAGCAGCGCATGCGGGCGCAGGCCCTTCGCGCAGCCGCAGGTGAATTCGCAAGCGTCCGGCAGCGCGATGATGTCGCACACCTCCGCCGCCCAGATGTCTGTATACGGGCAGGCCACCGGCAGTATCCAGTAATTGAGCGCCGTCACCCTGTCTGCAAAGCCCGCCTTGGAGGCGCGGTACATGGGCTCAAAGTCCGCCTGTATGCACTGCCGGTGAAGCTGATAGCACGAATCCACCCAATAGCCCTTTACAAGTTCGCCATACCGGGTGCCGATCTCCTCCAGCAATTCGCAGGCCAGCCTGGAATATGGCTCAAATTCGCTCTTATCGCCGGTGAACTTTTTGCCGTCGATATGCAGATATTCAGAAAAGTACGCCGCCTCGAAATTGATGTAGAGCATGAGCGCTATGCCGCGACGATCAAGCGCCCTGCCCAGCTCCTCTATCAGATCGCGCTGCGTGGTCATGCCCGGGAAACAGCGCTCCCACGCCGCCAGGGGCGCGGGAAAATGCGGCTTTAGGTGGTTGGCGGTAAAGTAGACATACCTGCCGCCCGCCTGCTCGACCATATCGGCAAAGGCCTCGACGTCGAACTGCTCGACCGCGCGCTTGTAGGGAATCGGCTCCCCGGCGCGGGGCATCGACTGGGCCACCCAGTGGAACATGAAGCCATAGCCCTGCGTATAGGGTGCTATCGGCGCCCAGGCCTTCCGGGCGTCCGCATACGCCTGACTGTCCCTCGCTTCAGCCGTCGAGGTGCGCAGCTCTATGGACGATATCAGGCACGCGCCGCTCACTTCGAGCGCAAGCTGGCTGGGCCCCGCAGGCAGCCCGATGCGTCCCGGCACTGACAGCCGCTCAAAGTTCATGCCGGGCTTTAAAAAGCATCCCCGCGTAGGCGGCATGACCGTCTCTATCGTGCCGAGCGGCCCCCTGATGCGCGCCCTTACTGCCTCTGTGGCGCAATAGCATATGTCCACGCCAAACGTCTCCGCCGCGCCGCACTCGACCTGCCAGCTCAGGCTGCCCGAGTCCTCCACGCGCGCCTGCGTATCCGCAATTATCAGCTTTACTCCTTCGCTCATGTGCTGCGCGCGGGCGGCATACAGATAGTTGCATTTGTCGCTTGCCAGTTGTATGGTCATAAGCGCCCTCCTCAAAAAACAGGCGGATGACTTGCGCCACCCACCTTCAGTTGTCAAGCCGTGCTTACTTCGCCTTGGCGGCGTTGTAGCCGTCCACGTAGTACTGCACGTACTGGTCAAGGTTCATGCCCTTGAGCGCGTCAACATAGGCGTCCCAGTCGTTGTCTATGCTCATGTCGCCGGTTATAAAGCGCGTCGTGGCCTGCTGTACGTAGTCCACTATCGCGACAGAGAGCTGAGCCTGCAGCGCCGAGGTCTCCTCGTCCGCCCATATCACCGGCATGGTCTCCGCGGGCTTATACTGGAGATACTGCTGCGTGGCCTGTACGAGGCGCAGCTCATACTGCTGCGAGTTGGGGTCGTAGATATCGTCGGACACCACGGCGTACTTCGGGCGCTGGGTATCGCACTTGCAGAAGGCGCCGAAATAGTCGTCGCGCATGTCGGTGCTCTGCTCGGTGCGGGTGGAGTTCACTATATACAGCGCCGGGTTGCCTTCAAAGTCGACCATGCCGTCCGGAGCGTAGTCCCACTTTTCGCCGGGCACGCCGTACTCGCCGCATATGGAGACTTCCTCGGTGTACATCAGGTCTATTACCTCAAGGGCGCGGGCCACGTCATGGCACTTGTCGGTAATGGCAAACGAGGTGCCCGAGGCATTGTTGGGGTCAGAGTACTTCACATAGCGTTCGCCGTTGGGGCCGACGGGGGGCACCAGCGCATTGTACATCTGCGAGCGTTCGCGGCCCTCCAGGTTCAGCGCCATGCCCACATGGCCGGCGGCATAGCAGCCCAGTATCTCCACGTCCGGGTTCTGGCCGAGCTGTATCAGCTGGTTCAGGTCCTGGGTGAAGCACGCCGGATCCAGCAGGTTCTCGTCATACAGCTTCTTTATGTAGCGCAAACCTTCACGGTAACGGTCGTCGGTCGCGACAAACTTGACCTCGCCGTTCTCGATGGTCATGAAGCTGGACTTGTCGGCGAATATGAACGAGTTCATGAGGAAGTATTCCGGCTCGGCGTCCCAGGTCTTTATGCAGCCGCTGAAGGGTATCTCATCGGCAATGCCGTTGCCGTTGGGGTCGCCGTCGCGGAACTGTACGAGCACCTCATAGAGCTCGTCGGTGGTTTCCGGCATCTCAAGGCCCAGGCGCTCCAGCCAGGTGGTGTTTATCCATCCCTTGGCGCCTATCTGACCATGGCCCAGGCTGGCCGGCAGCTGCGGCACGCCGTAGATATGGCCGTCCGGCGCAATGATGTTGGTGGCGAACAGCTCATGGGTATCCATGTAGGCCTTGATGTTGGGCGCATGCTCGTCGATGTACTCGTCTATGGGCATGAATATGCCCGCGCCCACGCCGTAGTTCATTATGTCGTTGTTGCTGAAGCTGGTCAGGAACAGCTCCGGATAGTCGCCGGTCGACAGCAGCAGCGTGAGCATCTCGCTGCCGGTGCTCTGTATGAATTCGAACTTCACATTGGCCTTCTCTTCAAACCACTCGACCACGCGGTTGCCCTCGATCTTCACATCTGCGGCTTCAGAAATGAACGCAGTGAATACGTCGGGCTCCGATGCGTCCTCGGCATACACGGGCAGCGCAATGCACGTAAGCATCAGCGCAAGCACGCTCAGCACAGCCAGAATCCGTTTCATAGTCCATCCTCCTTATTATTCGACGCCCTCTGAGCGCCGTTATTAACCCTTGAGCGACCCCAGCATAACGCCCTTGACGAAATGCTTCTGTATGAACGGGTACATCAGCATCACCGGCACGCTCGATACCACTATCACCGAGTACTTGAGCAGGTTGGCCAGGAACTGGCGCTGTATCATGTCGTCGACCATCGTCGAGGTCATCTCGGTGAGGTTGAATTCGTTGAGCACCAGTATCTGTCTGAGCACGAGCTGCAGCGGGAACTTGGAGCTTGAGCGTATGTACATGAGCGCATTGAAGTACGAATTCCA
>JBJEUC010000202.1:0-3706 GCA_051883635.1 Candidatus Fimadaptatus sp. | reverse complement strand
GGCCTCGGGGCCCTCCACGTCGCGCACGCACTGGCCCAGCAGGTGCGCCACCACGTCCACCGCGTCGAACTGCTCCAGCAGCCTGCGCGCCGTTTCGCGCTGCATCTCGCCCACGTCGTGCCCGGCGTTCATCAGCTGCTCGGTGAAGCGCTCGGTGCGCTTTTCCATAACGGCCGAGCGCAGCGGGGCCTTTTCGAGCAGTATGCGCGCCTTGGTCACGCGGCGTATGTCCCACATGCGCGCCAGCTCGCGCCCCACGACGAAGGTGAAGGCCTTGCCCAGCTTGCCCGCGCGGCCCGTGCGGCCTATGCGATGTACGTACTGGTCCACGTCCTGCGGTATGTCGTAGTTGATGACGGTCTCGATGCCCTTTACGTCCAGGCCGCGCGCGGCCACGTCGGTGGCCACCAGCACCTTGACTATGCCGGCGCGGAAGCGGGCCATTATGTTGTCGCGCTCCACCTGGCGCATGTCGCCGTGCAGCGCGCTGGCGGGATAGCCCTGCTTTTGCAGATAGGTGACGACCTCCTCCGCGCCCAGCTTGGTATTGACGAACACGAGCGTGAGCGCGGGGTCGTACATGTCCAGCAGGCGGCTGAGCGCCATGCACTTTTGCCCGGGCATGACCTCGATATACACCTGCTCGATGGTATCCACGGTGAGCTCGGCGGCCTGCACGCGGATGTACTGCGGCTCGTTCTGGTACTTCTGCGCCAGCATCAGTATCGGGCGCGGCATCGTGGCCGAGAACAGGAGCGTCTGCCGCTCGGCGGGCGTGGCCTCCAGTATGGTCTGGATATCGTCGCGGAAGCCCATGTCGAGCATCTCGTCGGCCTCGTCCAGCACGGCGTAGCTCACGCCCGTGAGGTCCAGCGTGCCGCGGTTTATGTGGTCGATAACGCGGCCCGGCGTGCCCACTATCACCTGCGCGCCCTGGCGCAGAAAGCGCAGCTGCGTCTCGATGGGCTGGCCGCCGTACACCGGCAGTATGCGCAGGCCCGTCATGTACTTGGCCATGCGCGTGAGCTCGCGCGACACCTGCAGCGCCAGCTCGCGCGTGGGGCACAGCACCAGCGCCTGCGTGCGCCGGTCCGAAACGTCTATGCGGTTTATCAGCGGTATGCCGAAGGCGGCCGTCTTGCCGGTGCCGGTCTGCGCCTGGCCCACTATGTCGCGGCCCTTTACTATCTCCGGTATGGTCATCTGCTGTATGGGAGTGGGCGCTTCAAAGCCCATATCGGCGATGGCGCGGCGCACCTCGTCGCGCATGGACTCCAGCACCTCTTCCATGGCAATGTTGGTTATTTCCATATAATTGCAAAACCTCGTTTGTTCGTTAATCTATCTTATTATAGCCGTTCTCTGTTACAGTGTGCGGCGGCGCAGCGTAAATTTTGTAGAACTCATTGAAAGAAGCATATCCCGCGTGCCGCGCGCCTGGCTTTTGCAGGAAACAGGCCTTCCGGCGGCGAATGCTAATATACCACCGTCAAAAAGGAGGCTAACCATGAATCACACCTTTGCGATAAAGCCCGAGGGATTCGAGCTGGACGGCAAGCCCATGCGCATAATCTCCGGCGCGATACACTACTTCCGCGTGCCGCGCGAGTATTGGGAGGATCGCCTGCTCAAGCTCAAGGCCTGCGGCTTCAACACCGTGGAGACCTACATCGCCTGGAACGCCCACCAGCCCACCGAGGACGAGTTCATATACGACGGCATGCTGGACGTATGCGAGTTCCTGCGCACGGCGCAGCGGCTGGGCCTGTGGGCGATAGTGCGCCCCGGCCCCTACATCTGCTCCGAATGGGAGTTCGGCGCGCTGCCGTGGTGGCTGCTCAAGAAGCCCGGCATACGCCTGCGCTGCCTGAACGCGCCCTACATGGAGGCGGTGGACCGCTTCTTCGACGACCTGCTGCCCCGCCTTGCGCCGCTGCAGCTGACGCGTGGCGGCAACATACTGATGATGCAGGTCGAAAACGAATACGGCAGCTACGGCGACGACAAGCCCTACCTCACCGCCCTGGCCGAGGGCATGCGCCGGCGCGGCATAGAGGTGCCGCTGTTCACCTCCGACGGCGCGACCGACTTCATGCTGACCGGCGGCACGCTGCCCGGCATACACAAGACCGCCAACTTCGGCTCCCGCGCGGGCGAGCAGTTTGACAAGCTGCGCGAGTTCCAGCCCGACGGGCCGCTGATGTGCTGCGAGTTCTGGAACGGCTGGTTCGACCACTGGACCGAGAAGCACCACACGCGCGACCCCCAGGAGGCGGCCGACGCCCTGCGCGACATACTCTCCCGCGGCGCGAGCGTATCGGCGTACATGTTCCACGGCGGCACCAACTTCGGCTTCATGAACGGCGCCAACGGCTACGAGACCTACGAGCCCACCGTGAACAGCTACGACGACGATGCGCCCGTGGACGAGAACGGCGCGCTCACGCCCAAGTACCACCTCTTCCGCGAGGTCATAGCCGAGTTTGCCGGCGCGCCCGACACCGAGCCGCCCGCGCCGATACCCACCCGCCGCTACGGCGAGGTCGCCTTCACCGAGTGCGCGCGCCTGTACGACAATCTGGACGCGCTGAGCGCGCCGGTGCATTCCGCCGCGCCGCTCACCATGGAGGAGCTGGACCTGGGCTACGGCTTCGTGCTGTACCGCACGCACGTAGCCGGCCCGCGCGAGGAGCTGCCGGTGGTGTTGCAGGACGTACACGACCGCGCGCACATATACGTAAACGGCGAGCTGCGCGGCATACAGTACCGCAACAACGCCGAGCCGCAGGTGAAGCTCGCCGTGCCGCGCGAGGGCTGCGACCTGGACATACTGGTGGAGAACATGGGCCGCATCAACTACGGCTATCACCTCCTGGACCGCAAGGGCATAACCGAGGGCATAAGGCTGGGCCAGGCGTTCGTGTACCAGTGGGACAACTACCCGCTGGGCCTCACCGACCTGAGCGGCGTGCGCTTTGAGCGCAAGGCGCCCGCGTTCGACGGCACGCCGCTGTTCATGCGCGCGACGCTCGACGTGGACGAGCCCTGCGACACCTTCATAAAGCTGCCCGGCTTCAAAAAGGGCGTGATATTCGTCAACGGCCGCATACTGAGCCGCTACTGGGAGGTCGGCCCGCAGCATTCGGCCTACCTGCCCGCCCCCTTCATGCGCAAGGGCGAAAACGAGATAATCGTGCTGGAGCTGGACGGCTTTGACAAGCCCGTGGCCGTGCTGGACGACACGCCCGAGCTGGCGTAACGGCGCGCGTATCCGCGCAGGAAAGCACTTCCGGCGCCCAAGCCTCCCCCGGGGATGGCAGACCGCACAGTCCCGCAGACGCGAAGCGCCTGCGGGACTTGCCTGTTTCGGATGAAGTTCTGCGGGCTTACGGCGCGATAGCATTCCGCTTCCGGAGACGCCGCCCTGCCGCGATTATTCACTCATTTGCTTATTTGTCAATGGACAATTTCACATCCATGTCAAAATGACCCTCTATAATATTGCGCAAGGAGGGATGACATGAACAGCCCTAAAAGCACAAAGAAGCCTCTGATATTCTACTATATAATAGTATTGCTGGCGCTGCTGCTGATAAACTTTCTGCTGATGCCCAACCTGTTTGTGCCGCAGACGGTCGAGATGGACTACGGCACGTTCCTGTCGCTTATACGGAGCGGCCAGGTGGAGCAGGTTGAGATAGGCGAC
>JBJEUC010000201.1:0-3711 GCA_051883635.1 Candidatus Fimadaptatus sp. | reverse complement strand
AGGGCTGTCCGCTGCGCTGCCGCTGGTGCCACAACCCCGAGGGGATGGCGATGCGCACCGAGCGCATGGTCGCGCGCGAGCGCTGCCGCCACTGCGGCGCGTGCGAGAGGGTCTGCCCCTCGCCCGATGACTGCACAGCATGCGGCGCGTGCGTGCGCGCCTGCCCCGGCGGGCTGATAGAGCTGTGCGGCCGGCGCGTGACCAGCGGCGAGGTCGCCGCGCGCGTGAACCGCATACGCCGCCCGCTGGAGCTGAGCGGCGGCGGCGTGACCTTCTCGGGCGGGGAGGTGCTGATGCAGCCCGACTTCGTGATGGAGACGCGCCGGCAGCTCAGCGGGCTGCACGCGGCCATCGAGACCAGCGGCTACGCCCCGGGCGAGGTGTTCAGCGCGGTGGCGGGCGAGATGGACCTGATAATGTTCGACATAAAGCACACCGACCCCACCGCGCACCGGCAGTGGACCGGCGTGGACAACGCGCCCATCCGGGCCAACCTCGAGCGGCTCAAGGCGATGGGCAAGCCCTTCATCGCGCGCGTGCCGCTGATACCCGGCGTGAACGACACGCCCGAAAACATGGCCGAGACCGCGCGCTGGCTGCGCGGCGCAAGGGCGCTGGAGCGCGTGGAGCTGCTGCGCTACAACCGGGCCGCCGGCGCCAAGTACGCGCGCCTGGGCCGGGAGTACGCGCCCGGCATCGACGAGAGCGCCGAGCCGCGCGTGTTTACCCAAGCGTTCGAGGAGTGCGGAATCGAGGTCACGGTGAGCTGAGGGCGGGGGGAGCGGCGATGGCGGGAGCTCACGACCGCCGCCCCTCATTGCATACGCGCTTCCACGCCAACGCGATTCCCCGCCTGCGGCGATGCCGTGCTACAAACGGGCCACCTGGGCCAAGTACGCGCGCCCAGGACGGGAGTACGCACCTAGCCGCTTCCCAGTTTTTGACTCCGCATGTTCGGCGGAGCGTTCGAGGTGTGCGGCATCTGAGGCGCAGTCAGCTGCCAGCATGGGTGGCGATGACGAGCGCGTCCGGGCCGCTGCCCTCCACATACCGCACTGGCATCCCCTCGCGGCATGCGGTCGATGACTGGGCAGAGCTCCCCCGCCAACACGCGCTCCCCCGCCTGCGGCGCTGCCGCGAAGCACGACCTGCCCTACCCTTGCCCCGGGCGCAGCGCGCTGCCGGGGCTGACTGGTGATACGACATGCCCCTCCCCTGCGGAGGGAAACTGATTGAGGTGAAATGTATGTTGAGCGAAAACATGCGCGCACTGCGCGACTCAGTGCTGCGCGGCGAGCACCGCGCCCTGCGCATACCCCTTGACGGCGCTGAGCGCGAGAGCATTGCGCGTCAGATACAGGATGCCGCTCTGCCGCTCGAGGAGCGGGCTGCGCGGCGGCTTAGGCTGTTTCTGGAGCACGAGCGGGTCGGCGGCCTTGCCGGGTCGGCCTTCGTGTGCCTGAGGACACTGCCCGACTTTCCCGACATATACGCGCCCGGCGAGCGCGAGCGGCTCACGCAGGGGCGCTACGTGCATGAGCAGGGCCGCGTTTGCAACATCGCCTGCGACTACGCGGGCGTGATAGCGGGCGGACTGCTGCCCCGGCGCGAGGCGCTCATGGCGCTGGGCGACAGCGCGCACGTCCGCGCCGCCGTGGAGTGCATCGACGCGGTGATAGCCTTTGCCGACCGGCACGCGGCGCTGCTCTGCGCGCGCGGCGAGGCGGAGCGCGCGCAGGCGCTGGAAAGCAGCATACGCACCGGCGCCACCGGCTTCTGGGCGGCGCTGCAGACCTTCCGCGTGCTGCACTTCGCACTATGGGCCAGCAACGTGTACCACAACACAGTGGGGCGCTTTGACCAGTACATGCTGCCCTACTACCGCGCGGACATCGCCTCCGGACGGCTCACGCCCGCGCAGGCCGACGAGCTGCTGTGCGACTTCTTCCTCTCGTTCAACCTGGACAGCGACATGTACACGGGCATGCAGCAGGGCGACAACGGCCAGAGCATGGTGCTGGGCGGCTGCGACGCCGAGGGCGGCCCGGCCTACAACGAGCTGAGCGAGGCCTGCCTCAGGGCCAGTCTGGACATGCGGCTCATCGACCCCAAGCTCAACCTGCGCGTGGACTCGCGCACGCCGATAGAGGTGTACGAGCTGTGCACGCAGCTGACGCGGCAGGGGCTGGGCTTCCCGCAGTACTCCAACGACGACGTGGTGATACCCGCGCTCATCGACATGGGCTATGCGCCCGGGGACGCGCGCAACTATGTCGTGGCGGCCTGCTGGGAGTTCATAATACCCGGCGTGGCTATGGACATACCCAACATAGGCGCGGTCTCGCTGGCCGCGGCCGCCGACAGCGCGATACGCGGGGCGCTGGGCGAATGCGATTCGTTCGAGGAGCTGTTTGAGCGCTTCCGCCGGGAGCTGTTCAGCCGCGCGCGGGAGCTGAGCGCCTCGCTCAGCCCGCTCTACATGGAGCCCGCGCCCTACGCCTCGGTGCTGATGAGCGACATAACGCACGACGTGAGTCAGGGCGCGCGCTACAACAACTACGGCATACACGGCACCGGCTGCGCCGCGTGCGTCGACCAGCTGGCGGCAGTCAGGCAGCTGGTGTTCGAGGAGGGCAGCGTATCGCGCGAGCGGCTGCTCCGGGGGCTGAACGAGGGCTTTGACGGGGACGGTGAGCTGCTCAGCCTGCTCAGGCGCGACGCGCCCAAGCTGGGCCGGGACGAGGCGGCCAGCGAGCTGTGCGGCCGGGTGCTGAACGCCTTCGCCGACTCCTGGCAGGGCATAACCAACGAGCGCGGCGGACTGTTCCGCCCCGGCACCGGCTCGGCGATGTACTACCTGTGGCACGCCGACGAGCTGGGCTTCACCTCGGACGGCCGCATGCCCGGCGAGCCGCTGAGCGCCAACTTCTCGCCCTCGCTGCTGTTGCGCGACGCTGGCCCGCTGAGCGTGGTCGAGGCCTTTGCGCAGCCCGCGGTAAGGCGTTGCATGAACGGCGGCCCGCTCACGCTGGAGCTGCACGATTCGGTATTCCGCCGCGAGGATGGCCTTGGCAAGGTGGCCCAGCTGGTGCGCACGTTCATACTGATGGGCGGGCATCAGCTGCAGCTCAACGCGGTCAACGCCGACCAGCTGCGCGACGCCCAGGCCCACCCGGAGAACTACGCAAACCTCATAGTGCGCGTATGGGGCTGGAGCGGGCACTTCGTGCTGCTGGACCGCGCGTATCAGGAGCAGATAATCGCGCGCACTTCATACCTGATGAATTGAGGCGAACGCTTATGCAGAAATACGCCGCCAAATACAAGCTTAACGTGCCACAGCGCGGGGTGACGCTCACCGGCGGGCGCTTCCGGCGCGCCTTTGAAAACAACATCGCCTTCCTGAAGGGCTTTGACCTTGACCGGATGCTGTACTGGTACCGGGTGCATCAGGGGCGGCCCGCCCCCGGCGTGCCCTATGCCAGCGACGCCGGCCATTTTGAGAACAACCTCAAGGGCCAGACGGCCGGCGAGTTCCTGATGGGCGCGGGCGCGAGCCTGATGTGGCGCGAGGACAGCGAGCTGCGCTCGATGGTGCGCGCGCTGCTGGACGAGATAGCGCGCGGGCAGGAGGCGGACGGCTTCCTGCTGCCCATAACGCGCGAGGAGTTCCGCACGCGCGAATACCCCAACTACACGCGCGCCTGGCTG
>JBJEUC010000200.1:0-15747 GCA_051883635.1 Candidatus Fimadaptatus sp. | reverse complement strand
GAACTCGCAATCCCCCTATCCCTCCTTGGCCGCCGGAGGCTGCCACGCGGTGGCTCCCTCCGGCACCAGCGGCGCAAGAATGCGCCGCAAAAACCGCAAAGCAACGGAAGAACGCAGAGCATCGCAAAACTCCATGCTTCAGCGGCAGAGCGCCGCGCCAGAACGCCCAGCAACAAATAAGCAAAACCGCCCGGACATCAAATCCGGGCGGCTTTCTCAATTGCTCTCTTAAGCAGCAGCCTCAGTCACAGCCTCGACCGCATCCCAGGTGCGGGTCTCGCCGGTGTAGATGGAGGTTATCTGCGCCGAGGTGATGGCCTCGATGGGGTTGTTCAGGTTGACTATGACCGCGATGCCGTCATGGGCAAAGGTGGTCTGGGTCAGCACGGCCAGCTCTTCCTCCTTGAGCGCGCGGCTGGACATGCCTATGCTCACCTTGCCCTCGGTCACGTCCTTGATGCCCGCCGAGGAGCCGGAGTAGGTTATCTCGACCGTTACGTCGGGGTTGAGGGCCACATAGCCCTCCTTCAGGGCCTCTATCACCTTTTCGACCGAGGTGGAGCCGGACAGGGTTATCTTGCCGCTCAGGCCGCTCGCGGTGTACTCGGTGGCGACGATGGCTTCGGAGCCGTCGGCCGTGGTGGCCTCGTCGTCAACGGCGGTCACATAGCCGCGCTCGGACACTATCGCCTGGCCCTGGGTGCTGAGCACGTAGCTGATGAAGTCCAGCGTCAGCTCGTCCTCGGCGCCGGTCTGCGTGGCCAGCACGAAGGGACGCGCCAGCGCGTAGGAGCCGTTCTTCACGTTCTCAACAGTCGCCTCGATGCCGTCTACCGGCAGCGCCTTTACGTTCTCGGTCACGGCGCCCAGCGAGGTGTAGCCTATCGCCTGGTCGTCTACCTCGACCTTGCTCACCACGGCGTCGGTGGAGTCCACCAGCACGGCCTCCTCAAACAGGCGGTCCTCGGTGCCCTCGTCGGTCTTTACCACAATGCCCATCATCTCGTCGAACGCGCCGCGCGTGCCCGAGCTCGCCTCGCGGGATATTACCGTTATCTCGCCCGCCGCGTCGTACGCCAGCGCGGTGCCGCCCAGCATCATGGCTCCGGCCAGCAGAAGGCTCGCTATCTTCCTCAGTTTCATTCTTCTCATCCTCCTGTACCACTTTGTATGCTTGCTTCCTGGTCACGGCGTCATTATAAGCCCCACGTATTTGAGCGGCGCTTGCATACTGTGATGGCTCTGTTAGATGAAAAAGGCCCCGCGCCTTACAATTCGCGGGACGGAAATATGAAGCTCGCGCGCCCGTCGCTCAGGGCAGAAAGGCCCTCACCTCGGCCAGCGCCCGCGCCTCCACGGCGGCGCTCGTGCAGCGGCGCACGTAGAAGCGCCCCTCACGCAGGCTCGAAAAGCTGAAGTACATGTCCTGCGACTCAAGCGTCTCAAACAGGCGGTTCTCCTCGTAGCGGGGCGTGAATATGCGCCCGCCGTAAACGCCCGTCAGGTACGGGTACGTGGTGTACATGCGCAGGTCGGCCCGCTCGTCCAGGCTCATCAGCAGCATCGGGAACGTGCCCGAGCAGCCCGATTCGACTATCACGATGCGCCTTTCCCGGATGCCGCCCAGCATCCCGCGCAGGCAGGCGGCCGCCCCGGGATACCGCGCAAGGGTCGCCCGGATATCGGGCAGCGCATGGCCGCAGAACGCGCCGAAATCCGCGCAGCCGCACTCCAGCGCGGCGATTATTGACGCGCGGACGGCGTCGTCGGCGCCGGCGCAGCCGGTCAGCGCGCCGAAGGCCTTGCGGCCCAGCAGCCACGGGTGGATGCGCGTGCGCCCCCGGCTCAGGTAGTATATGTAGGGCAGCAGCGCGTCGCGCAGCAGGAATATGTACGCGGTGTCCTCCTCGTAGCCTATCCATTCGCAGAAGGCCCGGAGCCTTTCAAGGAAGGCGTCGCCGCAGACGGCCTGGGACGCGGCCGCGCCTGCGCACAGGGCCCGTATCGCGCCCGTCAGCTCCTCCTCGCTGCTCCCGTAGGCGACGTCGGCCGCGCCCGGGGGCTGCAGGCTGAGCGGGAAGGGCGCGGCGTTGTGCGCGCGCAGGTACTCCCGCAGCCGGGATACGCCCCGGCAGTCCGCCTCCAGCGCGTCGCTCAGCTCGGTATAGCCCTCGTCCGCCAGGTCGTCCAGCACCTTGAGCAGCTGCCGGGCATGGTAGAGGGCGTCCTCGTCGGCGGCGCACGCGTCCAGACGCGCAAGCCCGGCCCGGTAATAGCTCAGGTTGTACGATATAAAGCCCATCGGCCTCCTCCTTTGCGGGCGCTGCCCCGCGCGGGCGGCCCTCCGGGAAGGGCATCGCCCGGCCGCGCCCCGAAAGCATGAAGCCCGGAGGAGCATATGCTCCTCCGGGCGCGTCCGCCCGCGCGGGGGCGGAAAAGGCGTTTACCACTCGGCCACCACGCCGTCGTCGGTGCGCCAGACGGGGTTCTTCCATTCGTGGCCCTGCACGGCCATCGCGCGCACCTTGTCCTCGTCCACCTCTATGCCCAGACCCGGGCCGGTCAGGAGCGGCACGGTGCCGTTTTCGTAATGGAAGCCGTTTTTGTCCTTCAGGTAGTCCAGCAGGTCGGAGCCCTGGTTGTAGTGTATGCCCAGGCTCTGCTCCTGTATGAAGGCGTTGGGCGTGGCGAAGTCCAGCTGCAGGCACGCCGCCAGCGCTATAGGGCCCAGCGGGCAGTGCGGCGCCACGGCCAGATCCCAGGCCTCGGCCATGGAGGCTATCTTGCGGCATTCCAGTATGCCGCCCGCATGGCTCAGGTCGGGCTGCACTATGTCCACGCCGCCGCCGGTGATTATCTCCTTGAAGCCCCAGCGCGTGAAGTTGCGCTCGCCCGTGGCTATGGGGGTGGAGGTGTGCGCGCGCAGTTCGCGGAAGCTCTCGGCGTTTTCGCACAGCACCGGCTCCTCCACGAACATCAGGTGATACTGCTCCAGCTCCTGCATCAGCACGCGCGCCATGGCCTTGTGCACGCGCCCGTGGAAGTCTATCGCTATGTCCATATCGTAGCCCAGGGCATCGCGTATGGCGGCCACGCGCTGGCATACGGCGTCCACCTGCTTGAAGCTGTCTATCCACTTGAGCTCGGCGGTGGCGTTCATCTTGATGGCGCGATAGCCGGCGGCGTACTTTTCGCGCGCCTGCGCGGCGGTATCGTCGGGGCGGTCGCCGCCTATCCAGCAGTAGACCTGCACCCGATCGCGGCACGCGCCGCCCAGCAGCTCATATACCGGCAGGCCGTAGGCCTTGCCCTTTATGTCCCACATGGCCTGCTCTATGCCCGATATGGCGCTGGTGAGCACCGGGCCGCCGCGGTAAAAGCCCGAGCGGTACAGCACGTTGAACATATCCTCTATCTGCCCGGCGTCCTGGCCTATCACGTAGGGGGTCATCTCGCGCACGCACGCCTCTACCGTGTCCGCGCGGCCCTCCACTACCGGCTCGCCCCAGCCTACCAGCCCGCCCTCGGTGGTCATCTTGAGGAACAGCCAGCGCGGCGGCACCTTGAACAGCTCTATCGAGCGTATTTTGAGATCTTGCTTCATGTCGGAGCAGCCTCCCCTGCAATTCGATTGCCGCGCGGCGCGGGGCCGCGCGCTCATAGCATCATTTTGACCCCAATTTCGCAGATTGTCAATAGAAATGAGCGCCAAAAGCGCCCGCTTGCCAAAAGATTTTGCCCGACGGGCAGGCGCGGGCGCAGTTTCATCCGCTGCCCGCCGCTGTACCCGGTCGAAGTCCGGGAGGGTACAGCCCTTCCAAGTGCGTTCGGGGCCTGAAGCAGTCCGGCGATAGGGCGTTTCAAATGCCCCGCCAGCCCGGGCATACGCGGGCGCAGTTTCATCCGCCGCCCGCTTCGGCTCCCCCGGACCCTTTGTCAGGCTGACGGGCGGACGCGGGCAAATTTTGTGCGCGCCGCTGCATATTGCTCCGATTACATTATTGCCAAACGGCTTTGTAATTGGTATAATGTAAACGGATGATAAGCCGTTGGCCCCGCGGACGGGCAGAGGGCTCCCCGTGTCGGCGGAGCGCCCGGCCGCCCGGCCCCGTCGGATACTATGTGTTAAGGAGAAGATGGACAATATGAAGACCACGGCGGTACGCCTTTATGGCAAAAGCGATTTGCGCCTGGAGAGCTTTGAACTGCCCGCAATCGGCGAGGGCGACATACTGGCCAAAGTGGTATCGGACAGCGTGTGCATGTCCACGTACAAGGCGGCCATGCAGGGCCCCGACCACAAGCGCGTGCCCAACGACGTGCATGAAAATCCGGTAATGGTGGGCCACGAGTTCTGCGGCGAGATACTGGAGGTGGGCGCGCGCTGGAAGGACGAGTTCCGCCCCGGCCAGCGCTTCTCGGTGCAGCCCGCGCTAAACGACCCCAACGACCCCTTCTCCACCCCGGGCTACGCGTTCCGCTACCTGGGCGGCGACGCCACCTATGTGGTGATACCCTCGCGCGTGATGGAGCTGGGATGCCTGCTGCCGTTTGACGGCGACGCGTTCTACTACGGCTCGCTGGCCGAGCCGGTATCCTGCATAATCGGCGGCTATCACGTGAACTACCATACCACTCCCGGCGTATACAGCCACGATATGGGCATACGCGAGGGCGGCAATCTGGCGATACTGGCGGGCGTGGGCCCCATGGGCCTGGGCGCGATAGACTATGCGCTGCACAGCGACCGCCGTCCGGCGCTTGTGACCGTGACCGACATAGACGAGAGCCGGCTTGAGCGCGCGCGCCGCCTCTATCCCGAGGCCGAGGCCGCGAAGCTGGGCATAAAGCTGAGCTACATCAACACCGCCACCCAGCCCGACGCCACGCGCTGCCTCATAGACCTTACGCAGGGCAAGGGCTACGACGACGTGTTCGTAATGGCCCCGGTAAAACCCGTGGTGGAGCAGGGCGCGCAGATACTGGGCTTTGACGGATGCCTTAACTTCTTTGCCGGCCCCACCAACACCGCCTTCTCGGCCGACTTCAACTTCTACAACGTACACTACATGCTCACCCATGTGGCGGGCAACAGCGGCGGCAACACCGACGACATGCGCGAGGCGCTGCGCCTGGCCGCCGAGGGCCGCATAAACCCCTCCGCGATGATAACGCATGTGGGCGGCCTGGACGCCGTGATAGACACCACGCTCAACCTGCCCCATATACCCGGCGGCAAGAAGCTGATATACACCCATATATCGATGCCGCTCACCGCGCTGGACGATCTGGAGGAGCTGGGCAGGACCGACCCCATTATGCGCGAGCTGGCCGCGATAGTCGCGCGCCACAACGGGCTGTGGAGCCCGGAGGCCGAACGCTATCTGCTGGCCAACGCAAGGAGCATAG
Source organism: Candidatus Fimadaptatus sp. (assembly GCA_051883635.1). Lineage (GTDB taxonomy): Bacteria > Bacillota > Clostridia > Christensenellales > Aristaeellaceae > Fimadaptatus. Next base: position 10,338 of record JBJEUC010000200.1, on the reverse strand, counting down.
ACTGACGCAGGTCGCCGCTCAGGACATACGAATACTCACAGGGCCGCCCCTGAGCGGCCGCATTACCGAAGGATACCCGGGAGGAGCCCGCTCCCTTTGAGCCTCAGGCGCTTCCGGCGGCGCGCACGCCGCAGGCGCGGCGGCTTGCCCGGAGAGGAGCCCGCTCCCCCGTCCACCGGACAAATGGTCGCTCTCGCGCGGCCCCAAACATGCAAAGGAGGCGTTAAAAGATGGATATATTGAAGCTGGTACCCGCCTACCGCACGCTTGCGGGAGTTGACGAGGTGAACGTATCGCCCGAGCTGCGCACCGGCGCGCGCGTTATCGACGCCGAGGACGAGCAGGAGGCGCTCCGACAGCTCAGCGAGGCGCAGGCCGCCGGCGCGGGCCGCATATACGTAAAGGGCATAGGCACGCTGGAGACGGCCTCGCATGTGCGCATGGGCAGGCTGGCCAACAGGATAGCCATCGTCACGGGCAGCGCGCAGGGCTTCGGCGCGGGCATAGCGCTCAACATGCTGGAGGAGGGCGCCAGCGTCGTCATCGCCGACCTCAACGTGGAGCTGGCGCAGAGCTACTGCCGCCGGCTGGAGGACCGCTTCCCCGGGCGCACCCTGCCGGTCAAGGTGGATGTGTCCAACGAGGACTCGGTGCGGGCGATGTACGAGGCCACCGTGCGCCGCTTCGGCGGACTGGACATACTGGTCAACAACGCGGGCGTGGTCAAGGCGGGCGCGCTGGACGAGCTGACGCTGGCGCAGTTCGAGTTCGTGACCCGCGTAAACTACAACGCCTATTTCCTCTGCGCCAAGTACGCGGCCGTAATAATGAAGGCCCAGCGCGAGTACAGCGACGAGCCCTACGACATCATACAGATCAACTCCAAGTCGGGCCTGGAGGGCTCCTCGCGCAACTTCGCGTATTCGGGCAGCAAGTTCGGCGGCATAGGCCTCACCCAGAGCTTCGCCAAGGAGCTGGCCCCCTACGGCATAAAGGTGAACGCCATCTGCCCCGGCAACTATCTGGACGGGCCGCTGTGGTGCGACCCGGAGAAGGGGCTGTTCGTGCAGTACCTCAACGCCGGCAAGGTGCCGGGCGCGCAGACGGTGGAGGACGTGCGGCGCTTCTATGAGGCCAAGGTGCCCCTGGGCCGCGGCTGCCAGCCGATAGACGTGGCGCGCGCGATATTCTACTGCGTGGAGCAGAAGTACGAGACGGGTCAGGCGATACCCGTGACCGGCGGCCAGAACATGCTGGCCTGACAAAAGGAGGCGGCGATGAGCTTTTTTGAACGGTACGCGCAGGAGCTGGCCGCTCTGGAGCGCATGAGCGCGGCGGCCGGCGCGCGCTGCGACTACGTGCAGGGCGGCGGCGGCAACACATCGGTCAAGCTGGACGGGCTGATGGCGATAAAGGCCTCGGGCTACCGGCTCAGCCAGGTCACCTCGCGCGGCGGCTACGCCGTGCTGGACCGGGGCGCGCTGGACGCCTTCTTCGGCCGCACGGACCCGGGCGCGCTGGGCGACGTGGAGGCCGCAGGCACGGCTGCCGTAAAGGGCGCGGCCGTGGCGGTCGAGGGCCTGGACGCGCTGCGGCCCTCGGTGGAGGCGGGCTTCCATTCACTGCTTGGCAGGTACGTGCTGCATACCCACTGCGTGTGGGCCAACCTGGCCGCCTGCGCAGCCGGAGGGCGCGCGCAGATAGAGCAGGCGCTGGCGGGCTCGGGGCTGGACTGGTGCTATGTGCGCTATGTGAACCCGGGCGCGGCGCTTACGTTTGAGATAAAGGCGGCACTGGACGGGTACGAGGCCGCTCACGGCCGCCGTCCGGGGCTGATATTCATGCAGAACCACGGGCTGATAGCCACGGCGGACGACGCGGACGAGGCCACGCGACTGCACGAAAGGGCCAGCGCGCTGCTGGCGGAGCACTTCGGGCTGCGCATGGAGGACTACCCCGCCCGCCCGCTCAGGCAGCTGGCCGATGAGCGCTTTGAGAGCGACTGCCCCTACCTGCGCGGGCAGCTGGCCACGGGCGCATACGGCGCGCGGGAGCTGCTGGAAGACGCGCTCTATCCCGACCAGATGGTGTTCTTCCGCGGCAGCGTGGCGCTGCGCGCCGGGGACGAGGCGCCCCAGGGACCGTGCAGCATCTATCCGGACGGCCGGGTCGAGTACCTGTGTCCCCGCCCGACTGCCGAGGCCATAGAGCAGACGCTCACGGCGGTGGTGTTCATCCACCGCACGCTGGCCGAGCGGGGGCTTGCGGTCGTGCCGCTGGGCGCGGCCTCGCAGAGCTTCATCGCCGGCTGGGAGGCCGAGGCCGCCCGCCGCAAGCTCATGAGCAAATAGCCGGTGCGCCGCTTCCCGCGCGGGAGGCGGCGCTTTTGATGTCGGAGCGGGAGGCGGGCGGATGGGTTGACGGCGCGGGGCGCGTACTGGCCCGCAGGCATAGTTGGCGGCGCGGGGCACATCCACACCCGCAGGCATAGTTGACGGCGAGGGGCGCGTCGTTGCCCGCAGGCATAGTTGGCGGCGCAGGGCGCGTCGTTGCCCGCAAGCATAGCTGACGGCGCAAGGCGCGTCGTTGCCAGCAGGCATAGTTGGTGGCGCAAGGAGTTTCTTTGCCCGCAAGCATAGTTGACGGCGCAGGGCGCGTCGTTGCCCGCAGGCATAGCTGACGGCGCAAGGCGCGTCGTTGCCAGCAGGCATAGTTGGCGGCGCGGGGCACATCCCCACCCGCAAACATAGTTGACGGCGTTGGGTGCGTCCTTGCCCATGAGCATAGTTTGCGGCGCAGGAATGCATCGTTGCCCGTAAGACTTAATTGATGGCGCAGCGCGCGGTTCAACTCGCAAGCGTCATGGCGGAGCGCCGCGCGGTTTCGCCCGTGAGCATAAACGCGCGGCGCGATGTGCATCTCCGTTCGCAAGCATATTTGCCCGGCGCACTGTGCCCCGCCCCCGCCCGCCGCCACATTTGCCCGGCGCGGTGCTTGCCAAACGCCGCGCCACAGTGTACAATAACTGCACAGGCATATAGCCGTTACAGGAGGGTCATGTCATGCTGAACAACCGTCAGGACTTCCATATCCGCCGCGAGTTTGAGAATCCCGAGGTGCTTTCCGTAAACCGCATGGAGGCGCATACGCGCTGGGGCGCGTTCGCTTCCGAGAGCGAGGCCGCCGCGGGCGGCGTGGGCGCTTCGCGCTACGTGCGTTCCCTGAACGGCACGTACCGCTTCAGGCTCTATGACGCGCCGGAGCAGGTGGACGACTTTTTCCGCGTGGATTACGACGATGCCGATTTTTGCGATATACCCGTGCCCGCCAACTGGGAGGTCGAGGGCCACGGCGAGCCGATATATACCAACGTCTCCTATCCGTTCCAGCCGGACGACGCGGGCGCGCCGCTCATGGAGGCCCGCGCGGGCGCGCCGCTCGTGCCCAATCCGCCCCATGTACCGGCTAAGAACCCCACCGGCTGCTACCGGCGCGAGTTCGACCTGCCCGAGTGCTTCGAGGGCCGGCGCACCTATCTGCGCTTTGAGGGCGTGGAGACGGCCTACTATCTGTGGGTCAACGGCCGGCCCGTGGGCTATTCGCAGGACAGCAAGCTGCCCTCCGAGTTCGACGTGACCGACTTTGTCCGGCCCGGCCGCAACCTCATGGCGCTGGAGGTGGTGCGCTTTGCGGATACCACCTACCTGGAGGACCAGGACTACTGGTATCTTTCGGGCATATACCGCGACGTGTGGCTCATATCCAAGCCGGAAAGGCACATATTCGATATCAAGGCGCAGGTGAGCGTGGACGCGCGCATGCACACCGGCAGCGTGCAGTGCGACGTGCGCGTGAGCCGCACGGCCCGCTATGCCGACGCGCAGGTGCGCGTGCGGCTCTACGACGGCGCGGGCGCGTGCGTGGCCGAGGGCACCAGCCGCGTCGAGGCCAGCGCCGAATACCGCACCGACCGCCGCCCCTCTGCCGCCACGGCGCGCGTCGTGCTTGCGCCCGGGCAGGTCAGGCTGTGGTCGCCCGAAACGCCCGCGCTCTATACGCTTACGGCGACGCTCATCGCTCCCGACGGCCGCGAGTGCGACTTTGAAAGCTGCCGCATAGGCTTCAAGTCCATAGAAATAAAGGGCGGCGTGCTGTACATGAACGGCCGGCGGCTCACGCTCTTTGGCGTGAACCGGCACGAGCACTGCCTGGAGCACGGCCGCGCCGTGCCCGAGGAGCATCTCAGGCGGGAGCTGGCCGAGATGAAGCGCATGAACATAAACGCCATACGCACCTGCCACTATCCGGACAGCCCGCGCTTTTACGAGCTGTGCGACGAAATGGGCCTGCTGGTCATATGCGAATGCGACCTGGAGACGCACGGCGTGGCGGGCCAGCTGTCGCACGACCCGGCCTACGCGCCCTTCTATGTGGAGCGCGCCATGCGCATGGCGGTCAATTACAAGAACCACGCCTGCATATACTCTTGGTCGCTGGGCAACGAGAGCGGCTGCGGCGCGAACCACGCCGCCATGTACGGCTTCATAAAGGAATACGACACCACCCGCATCTGCCAGTACGAGGCGGGCATGCCCGGCCCCAACCAGAGCGACATACGCGGCAACATGTACGCCACGTATGATCAGATACTGGGCATGCTGGCCGATACGCGCGACACGCGCCCCATCATACTGGTGGAGTACCTCTACCAGATACGCGCCAGCGGCGGCGGCATGGAGCGCTTCATGGATCTGGTGGACGGCTACGAGCGCTTCCAGGGCGGCTTCATATGGGACTGGCAGGACAAGGGTCTTATGGCGACCGCGCCCGACGGGCAGCGCTTCCCGGCCTATGGCGGCGACTTCGGCGAGAGCTGGGTGGAGGACTGCCTGACCAACGGCGTGCCGCCCTTCATGACCAACAACGGCATAGTGCGCTCCGACCTCGTGTGGAAGCCGGTGGCGTATGACGTGAAGCAGGCGTATGCGCCGGTGCGCGTGCGGCGGCCGCTGCGCGCCTCGGGCTGGCATACGGTGATACCCGAGGACAGCTTCGAGGTGCTCAACCGCTGCCTGGAGCGCAGGCTGAGCGAATACGCGGCCGTGGCGCGGCTGCGCGAGAACGGCCTGGTCATCGCCGAGGCCGAGTTCCCGCTGCCCGATCTGGGCCCGGGCGAGCGCGCCAACGTATCGTTTGCCCTGCCGCACGAGCGCAGGCCGGGCTGCGAGTACTCCCTGGAGATAAGCGTGAGCGAGCGCGCGACCGGCAGCGAGGTGGCGGTGTGGCCGTTCGAGCTGAGCGCGGGCGAGGCCGTGGCCTCAAAGCGCTGCGTGAGCGGCGCGCCCCTGAGCGTGGAGCACGCGGGCGATGAGCTGACCGTGCGGGGCGCGGACTTTGAGGCGCGCTTTGACCGCGCAAGCGGCGCGCTGACCGCCTACGAGCGGGCGGGCGTGATCTATCTCAGCGGCGGACTGCCCTGCTTTGACCGGCCCTATACCGGCCTGGACGCCGATCCGGGCTGGGGCTGGTACAACGCATACGCGCCCCTGCGCGCGGCCCGGCTGGAGCTGGCGGACTGCAATGTGATGGAGAGCGCCGCCGCCGTGACGGTGGAGCTGAGCTATGTGCTGGGCGGCGTGCCCGACAGCCGCGCGGGCGTGCGCTATACGGTGTACGCAAGCGGCGCGCTGCGCGTGGACTTTGACGCGCATATGGACAGGTCGCTGGGCGCGCTGCCGCGCGCAGGCCTGGAGTTCACCGTGCCGGCGGGCTTTGAGTCGCTCCGCTGCTACGGCCTGGGGCCGGGCGCGAGCTATTCGGACATGAAGCTCGCCTGCGTGCCGGGCGTGTACGACAGCACGGTCGAGGCGCAGCACTTCGCCTTCAACCCGCCCAGCGAGTGCGGCGGGCATGAGGAGACGCGCTGGCTGGAGCTGGGCGACGGCGCGGGCCATGCGCTGCGCGTGACGGGCGTGGGGCGCTTCCACTTCGACGCGCACCACAACACCGTGGCCGACTATCAGGCCGCGCGCCACGAGCACGAGCTCAAGCGGCGCGCCGAGGTGACGCTGCATTTGGACGCGGCGCATGAGGGCATCGGCTCCAACATGGCCTGGTCCACCGCCATAGACGAGCGCGCCTGGCTGAGCGGCGGCGAATTTGCGCGCAGCTTCATAATAGAGGCGCGGTAACGGCGTAACTGCGGGCGGCGGGGCGGCGGGCGGGCGTTTGTGCGGCTGTCCGCTGCCCGAAGGCCAGGCAGACTCCGGAAGATACTGCCATGGCGGGCGTCAATCGTTTTCGGCAACGGGCACACCGTGCGCAGAGCGGTTTCTGCAGCAGTAGCATATGTTCAGCGGCGAACGGTGAGTCGGAAGTATGGCAAGGGGAGCTTGCGCTCCGGTCGCGGCTTGCCGAAGCCTGCTTTGGCAAGCCGTGGGCGGGAATATGTCTGCGCGCCATCCACTGCCCGAAATTCCGATGGCGAACCCGACAGGTCTACCGTCCTGACCAGCGTCAATCGCACCCATCGACGGGCACACCGTGTGCGGGGCGGTTTTTGAAACAGTGAACCCATTTACGGCGAAAACATATGGGGCGGCGATCTGCCCCCAATCCGTTTTACGACCCCGCGGGCGCGCATACGTCTGCGCGCCCGCGGATGACGTTTTCTTCATGCGGCGGAGCGCGAGGGCATTTGTTTTAGGAGGAGTTGTATGAAAAATATCGGGATAGGCGTGATCGGCTGGGGATTCATGGGCCGTGCGCATACCTTTGCGATAAAGACCATGCCGCTGCATTACGAGCTGGACTTTATGCCGCGCCTGGTGGGCGTATGCTCGCGCCGGCTGGAGCAGGCGCAGCGCGCGGCGCAGGAGCAGGGCTTTTGCTACGCGACCGACGACTACCGGCGGCTGCTTGCCGACCCGGAGATAGACGTGGTGTCCATATGCACGCCCAATCAGCTGCACGAGGAGATGGCGCTGGCTGCGATTGCGGCGGGCAAGCATGTCTACATAGACAAGCCCGTGTCGATTAGCTACGCGAGCGCCCGGCGCATTGCCGATGCGGCGCGCGCGGCGGGCGTGAGCGCGCAGGTGGCGCTCAACAACCGCTTCTTTCCGGCCACCATGAAGGCGCATGAGCTGATATCGTCGGGCCGGCTGGGCCGGGTGACGTCGTTCAGCGTGGAGTACCTGCATTCGGGCTCGGTGGACCCCGACCGGCCCATAGGCTGGAAGCAGCAGGCGGACGAGAACGGCGGCGGCGTGCTGCTGGATCTGGGCAGCCATGCGCTGGATCTGTCCATGTGGCTGTGCGGCGACGCCGAATGGGTAGACTGCGCCGCGCAGACGCTCTACTCCGAGCGCCCCACGGCCGACGGCGGCCGCACCTCGGCGCTGGGCGAGGACCGCGCGCTGATGCTGCTGGGGCTCCGGGGCGGCGCGGTGGGCAGCGTGGACGCCTCCAAGATAGCCACCGGTACCGACGACGAGCTGAACGTGCGCGTGTACCTGACCGGCGGCGCGGTGCGCTATTCCAGCCTGACGGGCGACTATCTGGACGTATATGACTGCGCGCTGGGTGCGGGCGGCTATACCCACGTTCATTGCGGCGGGCGCTATCCCGCGCCGGGCGGCAGCTTCATACCGCCCAAGAACGCCGTGGGCTGGATACGCAGCCATGTGCATTGCTACTATTCGTTCCTGGACGCGGTCTGCCACGGCGGCCAGTGCAGCCCCTCGCTGGACGAGGGCGCGCGCCTGCAGCTGGTGATGGAGCGGGCCTATGAGAGCAGCCGGAAAGGGGGCAGGGTCGCCATATGAGCGCGCTGGTAGAGCATCTGGATACGATAATGGTGTCGCTGCGCCCGCGCGCCGATTTCCGGCCCGTGCCGCCCACGCAGGAGCGCGAGGCGTGGCAGGGCGTGCGGCAGAGGACCGCCGAGGCCTGCGTGCGCAGCGCTGAGCGCTATCTGGGCCTGGAGTGGCCGGCCATAACGGCGACGGAGGTCATGCTGTCAAGCATGATGGGCGACCCGAAGCGCTTTAAGCCCAAGTATGACAGCCGGCGTGCCGCTCTGGCCGCGCTGGCGCTGGGCGAGGCCGTGGAGGGCAAGGGGCGCTTTCTGGGGGACATAATCGACCTGAGCTTCATGATATGCGAGGAGACCGCCTGGACGCTGCCCGAGAACCTGATGCGCCCGGACGGCACGCCCGAGGGCCTGCCCGATGTGGAGCGGCCGCAGCTGGATCTGGGCGCGGCGCGCACCGGCGCGCTGCTGGCCACGACGCTGTACCTGCACAGGGAAAAGCTGCGCGAGGCCTCGCCGCTTATCACCATGCGCATGGAGCGCGAGATAACCATGCGCGTGATAGACCCCTACGTACACTCCAACGGGGTGTGCTTCATGCGCGTGCAGGGCGAGGTCGACCCGCTGCCGGAGGGCGTTAAGGAGTGCCTGACCGCGCTGCTGCTGACCGAGCGCGAGGACCGCTACCGCTGGAAGGGCGTAAAGAAGTCCATGCAGCTGCTGGACGCATATCTGGCCAGCCTGCCGCAGGACGGCGGCATACCGGGCGGCGTGGGCGCGTTCGAGGGCGGCGTGGGGTGCCTGATGGAGTCGCTGGAGCTGATAAGCGAGGCCTCGGGCGGCAATACCAGCTTCTTTACGATATCCGCGCTCAGGCGCATGGGGGAGTTCCTCATCGGCAGCCACATAAACCTGGACTACTTCAACTGCTCGGGCGACTGCCCGGCGCACCTCAGGGCGGACGCGCCGCTCATATACCGCTGCGGCGTGCTGCTGCGCTCCGAGGACGTGCGCGCGCTGGGCGCGTATCTGATGCGGCTGCAGGAGGGCGGGGACGGCTATCGCTCGCTGCCCCTGCTGCGCGCGGTGCGCGCCGTGATGGGCGAGGGCGAGATGCTGCGCCATGACGCGCGCCCGCCCATGCCCATGGACTACTACCTGCGCAGCGGGGCGCTCATGTGCGTGCGCAGCCGCACCGGCTCCCCGGACGGCTTCTTCGCAAGTCTGGAGGGCGGCGTAAACCGGCCCGGCGGCCATGCCGACGCGGGCAACATGACGCTCTTCTGGAACGGCGAGCCGGTGCTGCCCGACCTGGGCGAGATAGCGTACGCCAGCTCCATGACGCCGGACGAGCGCGCCGCGCTGTGGGAGACCCAGTCCCAGTACCACAACCTGCCGGTGATAAACGACCGCGCGCAGTGCCTGGGCGAGCGCTATCAGGCGGTGGAGCCGATATGGGAGCTCACGCCCGAGCGCTCACGCGCCACGCTGGACATCAGCCGCGCCTACCCGGACGACGCGGGCGTCATTGCCTGGCAGCGCACCGTGTCGCTGATGCGCGGCGAACAGCCCTGCGTACACATGTGGGAGATAGCCGAATTCGAGCGCGAGGAGAACGACATCGAGTTCAACTTCATCACCACCCGCCGCCCCTACGTGCGCGTAAACGGCGTGGAGCTGGGCGATATACTGATGGAATGGGACGGGGAGAGCAAGCTGGAATGCGACGTGCAGGAGCTGCCGCCGCGCCATGCGCGCCAATATGACCCCGAGCAGCTGTACGACAAGTGGCTGCTGGAGCTGTGCGGCCGGCCGCTGTACCGCATGGTGCTGATGCTCAAGGGCGCGCCCCGGAGGCTGAGCGTATGCTTTACGTTTACACACAGGGATGCCTGACGACTATAAAGGAGGTCTTTTTATGCAGGGCAGCTGCGAATGGTTCATACCCGATTGCTATTGGCCGGAGATAACCACGCCCGGCCACTACGTGAGCCACGAGGCCATATGCGTGCTCAACACCGGCGACGCCGATGCGGAGATAGCCCTCACGCTGTACTTCGAGGACGCCGAGCCCATGACCGGCTTTGCGGCCGTCTGCCCGGCGCGGCGCACGCACCATATCCGCCTGGATAAGCTGCTGGACGAGTCCGGCCGGCATGTGCCCATGGGCGTGCCGTATGCGATAGCGCTCACAAGCAGCGTGCCGGTGTTCGCGCAGTATTCGCGCCTGGACACCACGCAGGCCAACATGACGCTGATGACAACGATAGCCGCGCATTGATAGCCACCACGAGCCGCAAGCGCGAAGATCCCATACCCCTCTAAAAACACCCCCGGCGCGGCCAAAGGCCGCGCCGGGGGTGTTCTTTGGTGGGATGAGCTGCGCCGGTTGCCCCATGTGGCATACACATATGAACGCAAAGCACCGCAACCGAACCAACCCTTTGCCCCTGCGCCAGAGCGCCGCGTAAGAACGCGTCGCTCCGCCGCCTCCAACCCCATAGCGGAGCGGCGGCGTTTCAAGG
>JBJEUC010000199.1:0-3739 GCA_051883635.1 Candidatus Fimadaptatus sp. | reverse complement strand
GTCCACAGGCTGTTGTTCAGATAGGATATGTAGTTCCACGCGAACATCAGTATCATGCACGCCATGAACTTGCGGTACCTCAGCGGCAGCGTGAACACCTGATAGAAGCGCAGCTTTTCGCCCACCGGATACGGGTATTCACGGGCGCAGGCCTGCATGCCCACGTCTATCAGCACGAACAGGAACGCCGCGTAGCGCAGCCCGATAATCAGCTGCTCCTGATAGGGCGAGCCCGCCACCGCGTCGGTCAGAAAGCCCGAGGCCAGCAGCACCACACTGGACATTATCGAGCTGAACATCTGGTTGAGCGATATGTAGCGTATGCGCGGGGCGTCCTCTGCCGGGTAGAAGTTGTAGAACCAGGGCGTGAAGCCCGGGCTGAAGAGCGCGTACACGGCATAGGCCACGAACAGTATCGCCCCGAACCACACCACGCGCTGATGCGGGTCGGTCACGAAGTTGGGCATGGCCGTGGTGGCCAGTATGTACATGGCGTAGAAGAATATCTTGGAGGCGAGCAGTATGGGCTTGCGCCGCTGTATGCGCTCCAGTATCATGGAGGAAAACACACTGAAGCAGCTGGCTATCAGCGGTATGAAGCTGATTATGCCCATCTCGGTGATGGATATATCGTATATCGTCAGAAAGCCGGTATAGAATATGCCCGTTATGAACACATTATAAAGCGCGGTAAGCAGCGAGCTGCCCAGGCTTATGAGGCGGCCCTTGGCATTGTCGTCGCGCAGGTTGTATATCTCGCCCAGGCTGCGCGTCATCCGTCTCAGATCAATATGCTTCATATTCCCCTCACCCACACTCGCGGTTTTATTGGCGACGATTTTACGCTCGCATTATAGCAGACGGCGTGCAAAATAGCAATATGTTCCGGAACGCTTTATTATCCATATGCCCCGGCGGCCCAGTTTTTTACGCTGCGCCGGGCCGCCGCGTCAAAAAGCGCCGCCCGCGCCTGCGCCTTGCTTGTACAATGGCTGCGAAAGTGCTATAATAGGCGTCACAAATAGCGGCGCAGGCGCGCCGCGGTCGTATCGGCCCCGCCGGGCCGGAATGGAGGCTCCTTTGAACGATACTGTCAGGCAGATGCAGCGCCGCTACACGCGCATGCACTGGAAGCCGGTGCGGGTGCTCGTGCTGGGCTTTGCGGCGCTCATAATCGCGGGCGCGCTGCTGCTTTCTATGCCCATGGCCACGCGCAGCGGCCGCTCCGTGGGCTTTTACGACGCGCTGTTCACGGCCACATCCGCCGTATGCGTGACCGGGCTGAGCGTGGTCGAGGTCGGGCAGACCTTCTCGCCCTTTGGCCAGTGCGTGCTGCTGATGCTGATACAGGCGGGCGGACTGGGCTTTATGACCGTCACCTCGCTGGTGTTCATGATAATGGGCCGGCGCATAACGCTGCGCGAACGGCTGGTGATACAGGAGGCCATGAACGAGAGCCGCCTGAGCGGACTGGTGCGGCTGATACGCTGGGTGCTGCTCACCACCTTCATAGTGGAGCTGGCGGGCGCGCTGCTGCTCAGCACGCGCTTCATACCGGACTACGGGCCGGCGCGGGGGCTGTTCTACGGCCTGTTCCACTCGGTGAGCGCGTTCTGCAACGCGGGCTTTGACATACTGGGCAACGGCAATTCCATGGCAGCCTACGCCGACGACTGGGTGGTCAACCTCACGCTCATGGGGCTCATCGTGCTGGGCGGACTGGGCTATTCGGTCATACGCGACGTGGTCACGCACCGCGGTCTGCGCGGGCTGTCGCTGCACTCCCGCGTGGTGCTGATAACCTCGGCGGCGCTCATCGTGCTGGGCACGGTGCTGTTCGCCGCGCTGGAGTGGAATAACCCCGCCACGATAGGCGTGCCCGGGCGCAGCGGCATGAACAAGCTCCTGGCGGCGGCCTTCCAGTCCGTTACCACGCGCACAGCGGGCTTTGCCACGATAGACCAGGAGCAGATGCACGCGCCCAGCAAGCTGATAACTACCATATTCATGTTCATAGGCGCGTCGCCGGCCTCCACCGGCGGCGGCGTCAAGACCACCACCGTGGCCGTGCTGGCCGCGCTGGTGTTTTCGCAGATACGCGGCCGGGGCCAGGTGCGCATGGGCCGCAGGGCGCTGCCGCTCTCGCTCACGCTCCGGGCCATATCGATATTCCTGATAATGCTATTGATAGTGCTGATATCCACCGCGGTGCTGTCGTTTTCGATGCTGGAATCCCAGCCGTTTGACGAGGTGCTGTTCGAGACCACCAGCGCGATAGCGACCGTGGGCCTGTCGTGCAACATGACGCCCCGGCTCAACTTCGTATCCCGGCTCATCATGATACTCATGATGTTCGCCGGGCGCGTGGGGCCGCTGTCGCTCACCATGGCCCTGGCCCGGCAGCAGCTGTACTCGCACGACCCGGTGCGCTATCCCGAGGACAGGATAATGATAGGCTGACGCAAACTGACTTATGAAAGGATGGATGCTCAGTGGAAAAACTGCGCAAAAAGATAAAGGGCGAGCCCCGCGATTCGCGGCAGTTCGCCGTCATAGGGCTGGGACAATTCGGCGCGAGCGTGGCCACCACGCTCTATTCCATGGGCTACGACGTGCTGGCCGTGGACATAAACGCCGCCCGCGTGGACGCGATAAACGGCAAGGTAACATACGCGGCGCAGGCCGACGCCACCGACGAGGAGGCGCTGCGCACGCTGGGCCTGCACAACTTCGACACGGCGATAGTCTCCACCGGCAAGGACATGCAGGCGAGCATAATCATCACCCTGCTGCTCAAGGAGACCGGCGTGCCCGAGGTCATCGCCGAGGCCCAGAGCACGATACACGCCAAGGCGCTGAGCCGGATAGGCGCGAACAAGGTGCTGTTCCCCGAGCGCGACATGGGACAGCGCGTGGCGCACAACCTGGCCTCCAGCAACATAATGGACATGATAGAGCTGTCCAGCGAATTTACGCTGATGGAGCTGAAGGCGCTGGACGTATGGGTGGGCCATTCGCTCAGCGAGCTGTCCATGCGCCGCCGCTACGGCATAAACGTCGTGGCCATATACACCGGCAATGGCATAAACGCCTCGCCCCGGGCGGAGGACGTGATACAGTCCGGCGACGTGCTGCTGGTCGTGGGCGCCGCCGACAAGGTGAGCGAGCTGGCGCGCGCGTAGGCAGAGGCGCATGGCGCGTGGCATGAGATGGGGAGCTGCCCTCCCGGCTGGCGGCATTCCCTTTGGGCAGGCCCGGCGCTCCTGCACGGAGCGCGCAGCGGGGAGTACGCCCAAATGCGCTTTACATAGGCATCGGCCTGACGAACCGGCGGAACTGACGGCGGCACATACGCCGTGAGCGGAGCAACATCGCGCCGGGGAAGCTGCCCCGGTCAAAACCTGCGCGCTGGCTCCGCGCTCGACAATGCGCAGCGTTCAAACATGAGCCGGCGGCGCATACGCCGTGAGCGGGGCGACCTCGCGCCGGGGAAGCTGCCCAGGGCAAGGCCCGCCTGCGCGCTGGCTTTGCAAACGCCACTGCGCAGCGTTCAAACATGAACCGGCGGCGCATACGCTGTGAGCGTGGCGACATCGCGCCGGGGAAGCTGCCCAGGGCAACGCCCGCCTGCGCGCAGGCTCCGCGTATGCCACTGCGCAGCGTTCAAACATGAACCGGCGGCGCATACGCTGTGAGTGAGAAAACCTCGCGCCGGGGAAGATGTCACGGGCAACGCCCG
>JBJEUC010000198.1:0-15755 GCA_051883635.1 Candidatus Fimadaptatus sp. | reverse complement strand
GTGCCGCTGGCCCCGATAGGCGACAGCCGCGCCGAGCGCACGCGCAGCGTGGTGGTGTATTACGCCGCCGACGGCTACACGCGCCTGGTGCCCGCGGTGCGTCAGGTCACGGTGAGCAGCGAGGCCTCGGTCTACGAGGCGGTGGCCAGCGAGGCGCTTGCCACGCCGCCCGAGGAGCACCTGCTGGCGCTGGGCGCCAGCGACATACAGCTGCTGTCGGTAGAGGTGAGCTGCGGGGTGGCCACGGTCGACCTGTCGATAGACGCGCGCAGGCTGGACGTGCAGCGGCTGCACATGCTGCGCGCCGCGCTGGTCAATTCGCTGATGGAGCTGGGCGGCTTAAGGGGCGTGAACGTGCTGATAGACGGCCGCGAGGAGTGCATCATTCGCCTGCCGGCCGGCACGATGACGCGCTTTGACAACGACCTGGGCGAGGTGTGGCAGCAGGCGCTGGCCGAGGAGAGCCGCGCGGGCGACGACAGGGGCGGGGCGCTGGAGCGCAGCGTCACGCTGTACTTCGGCTCGGCGGACGGCAGGTACCTCCTGCCCGAGATGCGCGATGTGACGCTTGAGGGCGACGACTACCTGCAGGCGATAGTCGACCAGCTCTTTGCCGGTCCGACCGACACCGCGGCCTGCCGCCGGGTGCTGCCCTCCAGCTGCGAATACCTGCGCGAAAGGCCCGAGATAGTCACCTCGGACGACGGCAGCAAGGTGGCCGTGATATCGTTTACGGGCGCGGTGAGCGAATACTTTGCGCGCAACGGCATATCCACCGCGCTGGCCATGGGCTCGCTCACGCGCAGCATATGCGGGTTCGTGCCCGAGGTGGAGGGCCTGCTGTGCGACATAGACGGCATAGTGATAAGCGAGCTGACGGACGACGAGGGCCGCGTGAGCTACACGTTCGACGACGGCGTGATGCGCAGCTCGGACTTCGACTCGCTGGTGGGCGATATGACCACGCTGTACTATCCGGACTCAAGCGGCACGGGCCTTGTGGCCCTTGAGACGGTCATGTCGCGCTACGACGCGGACAACCCGCGCGCGCTGCTCATCCGGCTCATGGAGCAGCCGGATATGCAGGGCGCGGTGAGCGCCTGGCCCGAGGGCGTGACCGATGCCGATGTGCTGGGCGTGCGCGTGGAGCAGGACCAGGTGCTTTTGAACCTTTCGGGCGCGTTTTACCGGGCCTGCGAGGGCATGACGGCGCAGGAGGCGCGCCTGCTCACCTATTCGATAGTGAACACGATGTGCTCGCTGGAGGGCATAAAGAGCGTGCGGCTGTACTTTGACGGCGAGCGCGTGGACTGCCTGGCCGGGGCGATATCGCTCAGGGGGCCGCTGCTGTTCAGCCCGGGGCTGCTGCGCGGCGGCGCGCAGCCATAAATTCCAAGCCCCCGCGCTATTTACAGGGCGCTGATTTGTAGTACAATAGATATACCAATGCATACATGCCAAGGCGCGCGCGGGCGCGCTTTGGGAGGAGGAGCGGCTTTGCCAAACGAGTCTATTAACGAGTCTGTTGAAAACGTATTTGATATGCCGGACGGCGAGCGCGAGGCGCGTGAGCGCGATGACGCGGAGGAAATGAGCGGGGGGCTGCAGGACGACGGCACCGAGATACTGCCCATGGTGGCGCTGCGCGACCTGGTGCTGTTCCCGGGCGAGCCGATGCGCTTCGACGTGGGCCGCGAAAAGTCGCGCGAGGCGGTCAGGCGGGCCTTTGACGAGAAGCTGCCCCTGATGCTGGTGGCGCAGCGCGACGGCAGCGTGGATGAGCCGCTGCTGAAGGATATGTATATGGTGGGCGTGATTGCCAGGGTGATAAGCGTGGTAAAGCTGCCCAACCAGATACTCAGCGTCACGGCCGAGGGCGTTTCGCGCGCGCTGCTGATGGACGTGGTGCGCTACCGCCCGCAGCTCATCGCCCGCGTGCAGGCGGTGGACGACAAGGTCACGACCGACGACATCCGGCTGGAGGCGTACATGAACGTCGCCCGCGGGTTCGTGCGCCAGCTCGCCGAGTCGTCCGACACCATACCCGAGGCGTACATGCACCGCCTGGAGGAGGAGCGGGATCCCTCGCGCCTGGCGGACATGCTGGGCATGCACATGATAGCGCGCATAAGCGACCGCATAAAGGTGCTGGAGACGCTCGACGTGGGCCAGCGGCTGGACACGGTGTGCCGGATACTCAACCGCACGCTGCAGCTCATAGAGGTGGAGGCGCGGGTGCAAAAGCGCGTGAGCGCGCAGATAGAAAAGAACCAGAAGGAATACTACCTGCGCGAGCAGATACGCGCGATACAGAAGGAGCTGGGCGACCGCGAGGCGGGCGACGTGAGCGAATACCGCGAAAAGCTGAAGCACCTGCCGCTCAACGACGAGGCGCGCGACAAGGTCACGCGCGAGATAGAGCGGCTGGAGGCGGCCGCGCCCGGCACGCCCGAGATAGGCGTGATGAGTACCTACATCGAGTGGATACTGAGCCTGCCCTGGGGCAAGCGGCAGACCGCGCCGGTCGACACCTCGCGCGCCCGCAAGGCGCTGGACAAGGACCACTACGGCCTTGAGCGGGTCAAGGAGCGGCTGATAGAGTACCTGGCCGTGCGCGCGCTCAAAAACGACATGAAGGGGCCGTGCATGTGCCTGGTGGGCCCGCCCGGCGTGGGCAAGACCTCGATAGCGCAGTCCATAGCCCGCGCGCTCAAGCGGCCGCTGGCCCATGTGTCGCTGGGCGGCGTGCGCGACGAGGCCGAGATACGCGGCCATCGCCGCACCTATGTGGGCGCGATACCGGGCCGCATAATGTCGGCCATACGCCAGTGCGGCTCCATGACGCCGGTGTTCCTGCTGGACGAGATAGACAAGATGGGCGCCGACTACAAGGGCGACCCGGCCAGCGCCATGCTGGAGGTGCTGGACGGCGAGCAGAACTTCGCCTTCCGCGACCACTATCTGGAGATACCTTTCGATCTGTCGGGCGTGCTGTTCATAATGACGGCCAACTCGCTGGACACCATACCGCGCCCGCTGCTCGACCGCATGGAGGTCATCGAGATAGAGGGCTACACCTCCGGCGAGAAGCACGAGATAGCCAAGCGCCACCTGCTGACCAAGCAGCTGCGCGAGCACGGGCTGGACAAGCGCCGCTTCCACCTGCGCGACGACGCTATCGACGCGCTGATAGAGGGCTACACCCGCGAGGCGGGCGTGCGCCAGCTGGAGCGGCAGATAGGCGCGCTGTGCCGCAAGGCCGCCTGCCGCCTGATAGAGGACGATACGCTAAAGAGCGTGACGGTCACGCAGGCTGACCTCAAGCCCCTGCTCGGCGCGCCGCGCTACCGCCGCCAGCAGCCCGACCGCGAGCCCGAGGTGGGCTCGGTAAACGGACTGGCCTGGACGGCAGCGGGCGGCGAGACGCTGGCCGTGGAGGCCGCCGCGATGCCGGGCAGCGGACACCTGGACCTGACCGGCCAGCTGGGCGACGTGATGCAGGAATCGGCCCGCGCGGCGCTGAGCGTGATACGCATGCGCTCGGGCGAGCTGGGGCTGAGCAGCGACTTCTATAAGAAGAGCGACCTGCACATACATGTGCCCGAGGGCGCGGTACCCAAGGACGGCCCCAGCGCGGGCGTGACGATAACCTGCGCGCTGGCCTCGGCGCTGACCGGCTTCCCCGCGCGGCAGGACGTGGCCATGACCGGCGAGATAACGCTGCGCGGCAAGGTGCTGCCCATAGGCGGCGTGAAGGAGAAGCTGCTGGCGGCGCACCGCATGGGCATACGCACGGTGCTGCTGCCGCGCGACAACGAGAGCGACCTGGAGGAGGTCCCGGGCGACGTGCGCGACAAGCTCGACGTAAGGCTGATAGGCAGCGTCGAGCAGGCGCTGGACACGGTGCTGGTGCGCCCGCACAGCGAGTCATGAGCCGGGTGAGGCGCGCGCTGCCGGGCGACACGGCAAAGTGGCTCGAGCTGGTCCGCGAGGTCAGGGATTCCTTCCCGGGGCTGGAGATGGAGAGCTATGCCGTGACGCTTGAGCGCAACATGGCGCGCGGCACCGCGCTGTGCGCCTTTGAAGGGGAGGAGCTGGCAGGCATACTGCTGTTTTCGCCCCGGCAGCGCTGCCTTTCGTGCATGGCCGTGCGCCCGGGCATGAGGCGGCGCGGCGTGGCGAGCGCGCTGGTGCGCCGGATGCTGGAGGAGATGCCCGCGGGCGACGTGAGCGTGACCACCTTCCGCGCGGGCGACGCAAAGGGCGCGGCTCCGCGAGCGCTGTACGCGCGCTTCGGGTTCGAACCGGCGGAGGAGCTGATGGAGTTTGACTATCCCGTGCAGCGCATGGTGCTGCGCGCGGAGCGGAGGGCCGGGGAAGGGCGCGGCGATGCACGCCCGGACGCGGCCCGGCATATGGAGGAAGCAGATGGTAATAAAGAAGGCCGAGTTCATTGAGTCGCTGGCTTCGGCGGCGGATATGCCGGAGGACGCGGGTGAGGCGCAGATAGCCGTGGTGGGCAAGTCCAATGTGGGCAAGTCCTCGCTGATAAACGCGCTGGCCCGCAACCAGAAGCTGGCGCGCACCTCGTCCGAGCCGGGCAAGACGCGGCTGATAAACCTGTTCAGATTCTTCACGCAGGAGGGCGGCGAGTTCGTGCTGGTGGACCTGCCGGGCTACGGCTTTGCGCGGGTGGCGCGCGAGGAAAAGCAGCGCTGGCAGGGCATGATAGAGGGGTACCTGAGCCGCCCCGGCAGGCTGCGCCACGCGCTGGCGCTGGTGGACATACGCCACGAGCCTTCGGACGACGACCGCGCGATGGTGGACTACCTGCGCCACTTCGGCATAGAGTTCACCGTGGTGGCCACCAAGGCCGACAAGCTCAGCCGCGCGCAGACGGGGCGCAGCGTGCAGGCCATATGCCGCGCGCTGCAGGTGCAGCCCTGGGAGGTCATGCCGGTATCCGCGCAGAGCCGTCAGGGGCTGGACGCGCTGCTCGAGCGGCTGGACGGCGTAGTGGGCGCGGGCGCGGCGGAGCAGTAGGCGCGGGCCCATGCGCCGCGCTGCGGGAAGGCCCGATGCCCGCAGGTTCCGCGCCCGGATGTGCGAGGCGCTTCGGCGGAAGCTCCGTATCCGGCGGCGAGGCCTGCTCATGCCGGTAGGCAGCCTGTCAAAAGCAGTTTTGACAGGCTGGTAATGCTTAATAAGCATTAGTTTAACGATAAAATCAATTTGTGCCCTTGCATATATGCGCCTACGTGGGTTATAATGTACGGCGATTGAGGCAGGAGCTTATTCTGTTCGTGCTTATCATGTCACATATTGCGGGAGGGTGGAGTATGGCATTTCGTAAATGTCCTAGGTGCGAACTCAATTATATTACCGACGGTGAAAAGCTGTGTTCGGTATGCCGCCGCGAAGTAAAGGGCGAGCCGGATCGCAACTCTATGCCGGAGCTTTGCTCCGAGTGCGGCGAGCGGCCGGTGGTGCCCGGCAGCGAGTACTGTCTGCTGTGTCTCAAGGAGCTCAGCCGGCGCAGCGCTGCCAGCACGCAGGGCGAAAGCGAAGAGGGCACGGTGGACGCCTCCGCGCTGGACATTGGCATGGTAAGCTCCATGGACGAAATACAGATAGACGACGTGGGCGACGACATACCGCCGCGCGAGTTCGACGAGATGGAGTCCGCGTTCGGCTCGGACGACGACGAGGATGAGGACGAGGACGACGAGGACGACGACGAGCCGGTGAGCAGCCGCAAGCGTTCGCGCCGCGATGCCGACGCGGGTATCTGATAAAGCACCTGACCGGACCGGAGGTGAAGTGGATTGGCCGTCTATGCGATAGGCGATTTGCATTTGCCCGGCCTGGACGTAAAGCCGATGGACGTGTTCGGCCCGCACTGGGAAAACCACTTCGCGCGCATATGCGAGGACTGGCGCGCGCGCGTGACCGAAGGCGACACGGTGCTTCTGCCCGGCGACTTCAGCTGGGCGATGACGCTGCGCGAGGCGCTGCCGGACATACGCGCCGTGGGCGAGCTGCCCGGGCGCAAGGTGCTGGTGCGCGGCAATCACGACTTCTGGTGGTCGTCGCTCACGCAGGTGCGCGCGGCGCTGCCCGAGGGCATGTACGCGCTGCAGAACGACTGCCTGGCGCTGGGCGAAAGGGTGTTCTGCGGCACGCGCGGCTGGACGATAGTGAGCGGGGACGACCCCAGGCACGCCCAGGATATGAAGATATACCGCCGCGAGGTGCTGCGGCTGGGCATGGCGCTGGACAGCGCGCGCCGCGTGGCCGGGGGGCGCGAGATAGTCGTGCTGATGCACTATCCGCCCTTTGACGAGCGGCAGCAGCCCTCGGGCTTTACCGAGCTCATAGAGGCGGCGGGCGCCAGGCGGGTGGTGTACGGCCATCTGCACGGCCAGAGCCTGCGCGGCGCGTTCAGCGGCGAACTGCGCGGGGTGGAGTACCGCCAGGTGTCCTGCGACGGACTGGGCTTCAGGCTGCTGAAGCTGACCGACGACTGAAGCCGATTGAACATGTATCGCGGGCCGCGCTTGAGCGCGGCCCGTTTTGCTTTGCCCCTCCTGGCGGGCCGCCACCGAGCCCGGCGGCGCGCCCTCCATTGTCACGCCCGCTTGAAAAAAATAAGAAAAAGTATGGTGGACAGTGGATTTTAGTGCAACGATGTGGTACAATAAAGACATCGAGTGGCGTTAGGGGGGATGGTATGCTGTTCTTTGGCACATATGCGCAGTCAGTTGATGCTAAAGGCCGCGTTATCGTTCCCACCGCGTTTCGCGAGGGGCTGGGCAAGGACTTCATGATAGGCCTGAACGGCACTGCCAACGCCATCGCGTTTTACCCCAGGGAAAAGTGGAACAGCATACTCGAGGAGCTGCTGGCGCTGCCCTCTACCGACGAAGTGGCCATGGATTACGTGCGCTTCATAGCGGGCAACTCGTTTTCCAACTACGAATTGGACAGCCAGGGCCGCACCATACTTCCCGCCGCGCTCCGGCAGATGGTCCAGCTGGGCAAGAACATCAGCTTTGTGGGCGTGATAGACTACTTCGAGATATGGGACACCGAGGTATATGAGGCGCGTACCGCTCAGGTGCGCGGCAGCATGAGCGACCGGCTTAAGTACGTAAGCTCGCTTAAGCAGCCTGCTCAGGCGAGAAGCCTGCCCACGCCGTAAAGGCGCGGCAGAGTCGGTTCTAAACCGGGAAAGGGGGACATAGAAAGTACATGATGGCGCCCAAGAGAGAATATGGCCGCGAGACCTTTGAACTGCCTGGGCGGCGGCCCCCGGCAAGGCGACCCGCAAACGTATACCGCGAGCGCATGCTCGAGCGCAGACGGCAGGTCGAGCTTGAGCAGAGGCGCAGGCAGGAGGAGGCGCGCACGCGCCGCAGGTGGACTGCGTGCGTGGTGCTGGCCGCGGGACTGGTGGTCCTCTGCGGCATGCACATTTACCAGGGCTCCGTTGCCACGCGCAACGCGGCCCGCATGGCCGCGCTCAAGGACGAGATACACGAGCTTACGATGGACGCGGAAACGTATGAATGCCTGATAGCCGAGGCCGCCTCGCAGGACAAGATCGAGGCGGGCGCCAGGCGCCTGGGCATGACATACCCCACCGACGGTCAGGTGCGCGTGATAGACGGCTGACGCGCGCCGCCCGGATGCACCCAGGCGGACTATACTGTATCCGGGGCGGGAGCGTGGACGCGTGATACCTACCGGCGCGCTTACACGGCGCAGGATACTGACGCTGCTCTGCATAATGTGCGTCATATTCTGCATAATAGTGGGCCAGCTGATAAACCTTCAGGTGGTGATATCAAAGGATCTGCAGGCACGCGCGCAGACCCAGTGGACCGGCAGGTCCCGCGTGAGCGCGCGGCGCGGCGAGATAACCGACCGCAACGGCACGGCGCTGGCGTTGAGCGCCACCGCCTACGCCGTATCCGCAAGCCCCCGCCAGGTGAAGGACCCCGAGGCGTTTGCGCGGGAGCTGGCGGCGGTGCTGGACGTGGACGCTCAGACAGTGGCCCAGAAGGCGGCCGATCGCACCAAGGGCGGAGTCACGCTCAAGCGGCAGGTGCCGCGCGAGACCGCGCAGGCGCTCCTGAAGCGCCGCGAGGAGCTGCGCGCGGCGGGCAATACCGCGCTTGACGGGCTCTACCTGGAGGAGGATCAGCTGCGCGTGTACCCCATGGGCGCTTTTCTTACCCAGGTGCTGGGACTCACCACGATAGACGGCGTGGGGCAATCCGGGCTGGAAAAGCAGCTGGACAAATACCTGAGGGGCAAGGACGGGCTGATAGTCAGCGAGGTCGACGGCCGCGGGAACGAGCTGCCCTATTCGGTGAGCGAGTACACGCCGCCCGTGAACGGCGGCAGCGTGCGCCTCACGATAGACGCGGCCATACAGGGCTTTGCCGAAAAGGCGATGCGCGAATGCTACGAGGTCAACTCCGCAGTGGCCGTGCAGGCGGTGGTGATGGACGTGAACACGGGCGAGGTGCTGGCAATGGTCGCCAAGCCCGACTACGACCCCAACTCGCCGCCGCGCGACGATGTGGAGGCGCTCACGGCCATGATGCGGATAAGGCCTATAAGCGACGTATATGAGCCGGGCTCTACATTCAAGATACTGACCTCGGCGGCGGCGCTGGAAACCGGCGTAACTACGCCCACCGAGGGCTTTTATTGTTCGGGCAGCGTGACCGTGGAGGGCTCAAGGATACGCTGCTGGGGCAATCCGCACGGCGCCGAGAGCATGGCCGAGGCGATACAGAATTCATGCAACCCCGTGTTTGTCGAGTTGGGACTCAGACTGGGCACCGCGCGGCTGTATTCGTATCTGCGCGCCTTCGGGCTGGGCAGCAGGACCGGCATAGACCTGGAGGGCGAATCGGCGGGAATACTCATCGCCGAGAGCAGCGTAAAGACGGTCGACCTGGCGCGCATAGGCTTTGGCCAGAGCGTGGCGGTCACGCCGCTGCAGCTGATATGCGCGGTGAGCGCCGTGGCCAACGGCGGAAACCTGATGCGGCCCTATATCGTCAAAGAGATCACCGATGCCGAGGGCAACGTCATCGAGCGCAACGAGCCCGAGGTGGCAGCAAAGCCGCTCAAGGAGGAGACCAGCGCGCTGATGCGCGAGCTGCTCTGGGCGGTGGTGGAGCACGGCGGCGGCAGGAACGCCCGCATAGAGGGCATTAAGGTGGCCGGCAAGACCGGCACGGCGCAGATATACCGGGACGGGGTGATATCCAGGGACGCGCACATAGGCTCGTTCATAGGCTTCGCCCCGGCGGACTCGCCCCGGGTGGCCGTGCTGGTGGTGGTGCACGAATCCGCGCTGAGGCCGGATTACGGCTCCATAACCGCCGCGCCCTATGCGCGCCAGATACTTGCGGACACCCTGAGCTACTTGGGCATATACCCCGAGGGCAGCGCGGGCACGGCCTCGGCCGAGATGGTCGGGGTGCCGGACGCCACGGGCCTTTCGGCGGGCGAAGCCGTAAAGCTCCTGCGCGAGGCCGGCCTTGACGCGCTCATCGACGGCGCGGGGCAGAGGGTCGTGGGCCAGCTGCCCAGCGCGGGCGCGGCCATGGTGAAGGGCTCGCAGGTGCTTTTGTACCTGGAGCAGGAGCAAACGCAGGAGGAGACCGACGTCGAGGTGCCGGATGTGAGCGGCATGTCGATAGTTGAAGCGTCGAGGCTGCTGGCCTCGTGCGCGCTGGGCATGAGGATAGAGGGCAGCGGACTGGCCTGCGCGCAGTCGCCCGCGGCGGGCGAGCGCGTGCCGGTGGGCCGGGATGTGACGGTCAGCTTTGCGCTGCCATGAACAAGTTTGTATCCGGGGGAGGACCAAAGATGAACATAAAGCAGCTGGTTTGCGATCTGCCCTGCCTCATAGAGGTGCGCGGCAATGCCGATACTGAGATAGCTTCGCTCAGCGCCGATTCACGCAGGATAAAGCCCGGCGCGCTGTTTTTTTGCATCCGGGGCATAAAGGTGGACGCCCATGAGTTCGGGCCGCAGGCGGTGGCCGCGGGCGCGGCGGCGCTGGTGGTGGAGCGGGTGCTGGACGTGGACGCGGCGCAGATAGTGGTGAGCGACGTGCGCCTGGCCATGAACTACATCGCGCAGGCCTTCTACGGCTATCCCGCGCGCAGCATGCGCATGGTGGGCATCACCGGCACCAAGGGCAAGTCCACCACCTGCTTCCTCATCAAGTCCATACTGCAGCAGGCCGGCTACAAGGTGGGCCTGATAGGCACGATAATGACCATGATAGGCGACAGGCGCCTGCCCGCCGACCTGACCACGCCCGACCCGATAGAGCTGCAGCGGCTGCTGCGCGAGATGGCCGACAGCGGCGTGGACATAGTGACCATGGAGGTGTCCGCGCACGCGCTGGCGCTCAACAAGCTGGACGGCATAGTGTACGACGCGGCCGCGTTCACCAATCTGTCGCACGACCATCTGGACTTCTTTGGCACGCCCGAAAAGTACTTCGCCGCCAAGCAGCGGCTGCTCACGCCCGAGTTCACCCGCTGCGCGCTGCTCAACGGCGACGACGAGCACGCCGCCTCGATAGTGGATGGGCTCAGGGTGCCGCATGAGCGCTTCGCCATACGCGAAAAGGCCAACATATACGCCAGCGACATAGAGTTCGACGCGCGCGGACTGTCCTTCTCGCTGCACTTCCACAAGCGCTACGCGCTGGAGATACACCTCAAGCTCTCGGGCCTGTTCAATGTGTACAACTCGCTGTGCGCGGCGGCGGTGTGCGACGCGCTGGGCGTGGAGGGCCGCTTCATAAAGGCGGGCCTGGAGGCCATAGCCAGCGTGCCCGGGCGCATGGAGGTGCTGGACACCGGCACGCCCTATCAGGTGATACTTGACTACGCCCACTCGCCGGACAGCCTGGACAACGTGCTGCGCGCCGTGCGGCAGTTCGCCAAGGGCCGCATGATAGCGGTGTTCGGCTGCGGCGGCAACCGCGACCGCGAGAAGCGCCCGATAATGGGCCGCATCGGTGCGGAGCTGGCCGATTACTGCGTGCTGACCAGCGACAATCCGCGCGGCGAGGAGCCCATGGACATACTGGCCGCCATAGAGGAGGGCGCGCGCCCGGTGGGCAAGCCTTACAGCGTGATAGAGAACCGCCGCGAGGCAATACGCCACGCGCTGAGCATAGCGCGCGAGGGCGACGTGGTGGTGCTGGCGGGCAAGGGCCACGAGACCTACCAGGAGATAAAGGGCCAGAAGCACCCCTTTGACGAAAAGGTCGTGGTGCAGGAGCTGCTGGCCGAGCTGGAAGAGTGACACATACCGGCATACGGCGCGCCGGGCCCGCCCCGGCCGCGCAGGGCCGCGAATAACTACCTTGAGGGGGAAACTGTATGCAGCAGGTTATCTGGGCGGTGCTCATCGCGTTTCTGGCGATGATGGTGATGGGCCCGATAGGTATTCCGCTTTTGAAAAGGCTGAAGTATGGGCAGACGATATACGAGCTGGGCCCGCAGAGCCATATGGCCAAGCAGGGCGTGCCCACCATGGGCGGCGTGATGATAGCCCTGAGCGCGACGATAGTGGCGCTGGCGTTCACGCGCGGGGGCCAGTGGGACTTTACGCTGTTCATACTGGCCTCGGGCCTGCTGCACGGGGCGATAGGCTTTCTGGACGACTACATCAAGGTGGCCAAGAAGCGCTCGCTGGGCCTCACACCCTGGCAAAAGATAGTGCTGCAGATAGCCACGGGCCTGGGGCTCACGCTGTGGGCGTACTTCGATAAGCAGATAGGCCCGGGCGTGGTGGTGCCCTACTGGAACGTGGAATGGAACATGGGGCTGTTCTACATCCCGATAATGGTGCTCATGTATGTGTTCATGATAAACTCCTCCAACCTCCTGGACGGGCTGGACGGGCTCTTGTCCTCGTGCTCGGTCGTGGGGCTGTCGGCGTTTGCCTTCACCTGCCTGGCCATGGCGCTGGGCGCGTCGCGCATACCCGCGCCGGAGGGCGTGGACGCGGTCGCCTACGCGCAGAACCTGCGCAACGCCTCGATGGTCTGCGCGGCGGGCGCGGGCGCGTGCCTGGGCTTTTTGCGCTTCAACACCAACCCGGCCCGGGTGATAATGGGCGATACCGGCTCGATGCTGATAGGCGGACTGTTCGTGGGCGTGGCCATGGTCACGCGGCTGCAGTTCCTGCTGATACCCGTCTGCGCGGCGATGATAGTGTCCAGCCTCTCGGTGATGCTGCAGGTCGCCTACTGCAACATGACCGGCGGCAAGCGGCTGTTCAAGATGTCGCCGCTGCATCACCACTTTGAGCTGTGCGGCATGACCGAGGCGCGCATTGTGGCGATGTACACGCTCTTTAGCATAATAATGTGCCTGATAGCGCTGCTCGCGCTGTGACGGAGGGGACGCAAGGGGAGCCGCAGGGCTCCCCGCCGCCCGGCTTCGCCGCGCCGCGCGCAGCGTTTGCGATACTCCCGCAAGGGGAGAAAGGAGACAGATATATGGAATTTATAGGCAAAAAGATACTCGTGATAGGCATGGCGCGCAGCGGCGTGGCCGTATCGGCGCTGCTGAGCCGCCACGGGGCAAATGTGATGATAAACGACCGCAAGAGCGCGGATGAGCTGGGCGCGGCGCTGGACGAGCTCAGGGGGCTGCCCATCGACTGGCGGCTGGGCGAGGACCCGGTAAAGCTCATCGAGGAGGCCGACGGGCTGGTGATAAGCCCCGGCGTGCCGATAGACGTGCCGGCGGTAAAGCGCGCCCGCGAGCTGGGCAAGCCGGTGGAGGGCGAGATTGAGGTGGCCTACCGCCTCTCACGCGGCCGCGTGGCGGCGATAACCGGCACCAACGGCAAGACCACGACCACAACGCTGCTGAGCGAGATGTTCAAAAACGCCGGCAAGACGACCTACACCGTGGGCAACATCGGCTTCCCGTTTTCGGCCATAGCCGACCGAACTACGCCCGACGACGTGATAGTCTGCGAGGTGTCCAGCTTCCAGCTGGAATCGATAGACAAGTTCCGCCCCACGGTGAGCGCGATACTCAACATCACCGAGGACCACCTGAACCGCCACGGCACCATGGACGAATACATACGCATGAAGAAGCGTATATTTGAGAACCAGCGGCGCGACGACGTGTGCGTGCTCAACTACGACGACCCCGTGACGCGCGCCATGGCGGCCGACATGATAGCGCAGCCGGTGTTCTTCTCAAGGCTTGAAAAGGTGGCCGGCGCATATGTTGAAAACGGCGAGATATACTACGGCGGCGAGTTCCCCCGCGCAGTATGCCGCGTGGACGAGGTGCGCATACCCGGCCCGCACAACCTGGAAAACGCGCTGGCCGCGGTGGCGATGGCGGTCAACTCCGACATACCGCTGCCCGTGATACGGCACACGCTCAAGACCTTCGCGGGCGTGGAGCACCGGATAGAGTTCGTGCGCGAGCTGCGCGGCGTGCGCTTCATAAACGACTCCAAGGGCACAAACGTCGATTCCACGCTCAAGGCCATTGCGACTATGGACCGCCCCACCGTGATTATACTGGGCGGCTCCACGAAGCACTCCGACTACCTGCCCATGGCGCGCGCGATGGTGGAATCGCCCTACATAGTGGGCGCGGTGGTGATAGGCGCGACCACGCCCGAGATAACGCCCGCGCTGGACGCGGCGGGCTTTGGCGATTACGTGCTGGGCGCGGGCTTTGAGGAAGCCATACTCAAGGCGCAGAGCATGGCGCCCGAGGGCGGCAACGTGCTGCTGTCGCCCGCGTGCGCGAGCTTTGACATGTTCGACAACTTTGAGCAGCGCGGCGAGGTGTTCAAGCGCATAGTGAATGCGCTTGAATGACCCCGCGCGGACGCACCTCCGATAAGGATACATGAAGCGGGAATGCGGGGAGTGCGATGAACCTCATACGGCGCGGCGCGCGCATGAATGCGGGCGATGAGCCGCTGGCTCCGCGCGGCGGAGTGGACAGGTGCATACTGATAACGCTGGCGCTGCTGCTGGCGGTAGGGCTGACCACGCTTTTTGCCGCCAGTTTTTACGGCGCGCAGGCGACGGGCAGCCCCTTCGATACGGTGCTGAAGCAGCTGATGGGCGTGGCGATGGGGCTGGCGGCGCTCATGTTCTTTGCCCGGGTGCCCTACTGGCGCCTCAGGAACCCGTACATAGTGGGCGGCGCGCTGGCGGTCAGCTTTGCGCTGCTGGTGCTGGTGGCCGTGCCCGGCATAGGGCGCGTGGTCAACGGCTCGCGGAGGTGGCTGTACCTGGGGCCGCTGAGCATACAGCCCTCGGAGATAGCCAAGTTCTCGGTGATACTGTTCATGGCGGCGGCGCTTTCCAACATAGGCCGCCGGGTCGAGCGGCTCATCGCGGGCATATGCCCGCTCATGGCCATACCGGGCGCGGCGTTCATGCTGATTCTCCTGCAGCCCAACCTCTCCACGGCCGGCTCGATAATCATCGTATCGATAGTCATGGTGCTGGCCGCCGGGTCCCGGTGGCGGCACCTGGGGCTGATGGGCGCGGCGGGCGCGGCGCTGGCGGCCTACTATGCGTGGTCCGAGCCCTACCGGCGCGAGCGGCTCCTGTCCTTCCGCGACCCGTTCGCCAAGCTCAGCGACGAGGGCTATCAGCTCAGCCAGTCGCTGCTGGCCTTCGGCTCGGGCGGGCTGTTCGGCATGGGGCTGGGCCGGGGGCGGCAGAAGTACGGCTTTTTGCCCTATCCCGAGAGCGACTTCATATTCGCCGTGGTGGGCGAGGACATGGGGCTCTTCGGCTGCGTGGCGGTGCTGATGCTGTTCATGGCGTTCGTATTCTTCGGGCTGAGGGTGGCCGTCAACTGTCCCGACAGGTTCGGCTCGCTCCTGGCCTGCGGCATAACGCTCATGATAGGCATACAGGCGCTGATGAACGCGGCGGTGGTCACGGGGCTCATGCCGACCACGGGCCTGCCGCTGCCCTTCTTCAGCGCGGGCGGAACCTCGATATCGATATTCATGGGCGCGGTGGGCATACTGCTCAACATATCGCGCTATGCGGACAGGTAAGCGCGCGCCGTGCGCGGGGCCCCGAGGGGCTGGGCGCATGGCTCTGCGCGGCCCGCGCGCGCGAAAAATGTCGCATACCGCCGCGCGCCCCAAGACACGCTCTGTGGCGATCTGGCATAACGTAAGGTCAGAAGGCCATATTGCCATGGAGGTGTGCATATCATGGAGGTTTTTCGTGTAAGAGGCGGCAGGGCGCTCAGCGGCGGCGTGCGCGTGGGAGGCGCAAAGAACGCCGTGCTGCCCGTGCTGGCGGCGTGCATAATGTGTCCCGAGCCGATACTGCTCAGGGACGTGCCGTACATACTGGATGTCGAGAACATGCTGGACATACTGCGCACGCTGGGCGTTGCCTGCCGCCGCGAGGGCCGCGAGGTCACGATAGACGCGGGCGGCGCGTACGGCTTCAGCATGCCGGAGCATCTCTCCAAGCAGCTCCGCTCCTCCATATTTATGATGGGCTCGATACTTACGCGCTTTGGCCGGGCCACCGTCACCTACCCGGGCGGGTGCGAGATAGGGCTCAGGCCCATCGACCTGCACCTCAAGGGCCTGCAGGCGCTGGGCGCGCGCATACGCGAGGAGCACGGCATGATACACTGCGACGGCGCGGACATGCGCGGGGGCGAGGTGCACCTGGACTTCCC